>CAZNCO010000182.1:0-7994 GCA_964571345.1 uncultured Ohtaekwangia sp. | reverse complement strand
CTTGTGCAGTGTGTGCATTGTAAGCCCTGTAAAATTTGGTGAATATATTTTGCTGCTCGGTTTTCGGTATGCCTATTCCAGAATCAATTACTTTAATAGAAATCTCCGTGTCTGTTGCGTTGGTGATTAGTTGAATATCTTTTTCCGGTGGCGAGTACTTAATGGCATTCGATAAAAGATTGAGCAAAATATTTCGTAATATTTTTTTATCGGTGACAGCTTGCCCGACACCGGTATGAGTTTCTTTGATGACCTGACCACTCTTAAGTATGTCGTCTACTTCCTCGGTAATTCCCCTGTAAAAAGCATCAAGGTTTATTGTCTCTTTTTCAATTTGAACCACACCCTGCTCCAACTTATCCAATGACAAAAACTCATTTAATATATCAACCAGGTTTTTAACAGAGGACTTTGCCCGCTCGATATGTTTATGAAATTTCTCCTGATCGCCCATCTCGCTAAACTGTTCTGCTAATGCTACACTAGAAGAAATGATACTTAAAGGAGTTCGAAATTCGTGAGACGCAATGGACACAAAGCGTGATTTCATCTCGTTTGTAGCCTGCTCACGCTCCAGCGCAAGTGTCAATTCAAGGGTCCGTTCTCTTACCTTGTTTTCAAGGTCCTCGTTTAGTTTAAGTATCTTTTCTTCAGCTCGTTTTCGTTCCGTGATATCTGCTCGAATCGCAAGGTATTTATATGGTTTTCCTTGCTCATCCAGAAACGGAACAATCGTAGTGTCCACCCAATAGACTTCTCCATCTTTTGCACGGTTCCGAATTTCACCTTTCCAAATTCTTCCTTTCGCAATAGTAGCCCACAACTCGCGTATAAATTCCTTGGGGTGATACCCGGAGTTAACGATACTATGATCTCTGCCGATCAATTCGTCCTTTTTGTATTTTGAAATCCGGCAAAAGTTTTCGTTCACATATTGAATAATACCTTTTTGGTCAGTAACGGCAACAATACTGGACGCATCAAGCGCGAATTTATAATCAGAAACATCGCGGTGCAGACTCACCAAACGAGACGTACGCTCGCGCACTTTTTGCTCTAAGCTCTCATTAAGCTTTTGTATTTCTTTCGAGCGCTGCATAATCTCGATTTCCATTTGAAGAGACTTTTCACGCAAATCGTCAGTGATTTTCTCCTGGCTGGCTTGCTCACTTTGTAACTTCACAAATTCAGTTGCATCTTCCACGCGGTGAATGATGTAAATCAACTCACCCTGCGCATCTAAAACGGGCTTATTCAGTGGGCTCCAATACTTTTCTTCAAATGATCCGTCAGGCTTGCGGATATCATATTTTTGAATGGCCATGGTGTGAGCCTTCTTGTGCTTCAAAACTAAATTGAGGGAAGATCGCAGATTGTAAACACCATCGGCTGAAGTATCTTCTGGATTGTCGGGAAATATCTTAAACATAGGCTGCCCAACGATTTCTTCTCGCCTGGTCATAGTCGCAGCTAAATACTCATCACTGGCGGCCGTAATGGTGAAATCAGGCAGAAGCACGAGGAACAAACCAGGAACCGATTCGAATAACGATTTAAAATCAGGTTCGGTTGATCTCGCACTGTGATGATCGTCATCTATGAATGATGATTGCTGTCTAGTTGCCATCCTGCAGATTGGAAATCAAAATTTATAATAAAAAAACCTCCACAACAAGCAAAGAGGAGAATCATTTAATCGCTGCTAGGATAAGTCAGGCCTGAGTTTGACAAACACTGGTTCGCGAAACATTTTATCTGGCGTTATTCTTGAATATGAAATTTCGCTCACGAGTTCGGGTTGCACCCATTCCGTAATTTTCTCGTCTACCACTTTGCCGCCTTCCAACTCTGGTTTCTTAATTTTTTTTAGCTTCTTCAGTTCTTTGAAAATTTCTTTCATCATTTCGTCATCGAAACCTGTGCCTACTTTGCCGCGATACTGAAGTTGATCACCTTTTTTCTCAGCAATTTGGAGAGCGCCAAACGTAGCATTCCTGTTTCCCTTTCCGGGTGTATATCCGATGATATAGCAGTCGCTCGTCTGCCGAACTTTTATTTTTAACCACGCATCACTTCGCTTGCCCGGAAAATATTTACCATCCTTGCGCTTGGCCATAATTCCCTCAAGACCATGCTCCTTCGCAGCTTCGAAAAGGGACTCCCCATCCTCTACAAATTCACTCACCCGATAGGGTGTCTCCGGCTTGAGCGCATCTTTCAACCATTCTTTTCTGCGTGTAAGTGGCTCACTCACCAATGTGCGGCCATCAAGGTAAAGGCAATCAAAAATGTAGCAGTAGCACTGCATAGACTTACTTAACTTTTGAATGTTGGTTTCGCCTGAAGCCTGCATGCGATTGATCACTTTCTTGAACTCTGGCTTACCGGATTTGTCAAGAAACACAATTTCAGAATCGAAGAGCGCATTGTTCGCTCGGAAGGCCTTATCAGCCTGAGTTAATTCAGGAAACTGAGCAGTAATATCCATGTGATTGCGCGTGCGTATTCTTATTTGGCCTTCGTTTACCGAGATGAGTGCACGTATGCCATCCCATTTCACTTCGTACAAATAATCGTCTCCCGTAGGAACTGTTTTAGCTAAATCAGCGAGCATAGGCTCAACAGTATCCGTCAGGTAATTTAACTGAGGTATGTCTACACGTTCAAAGAGCCAGTCTTTTCCTTTCGTATTGTAAATACGATACTCGCCATTCACCTCTTTGCTGTTAAGCCTGAAATAAAATCCATCTTTTTTATCCTTCGTGATCTGATATTTTCCCAATGCATAAATCCACATATCACCACCACCATATTGGCCTTTCGGAATTTTGCCATCAAATGTTAAATATTTCATCGGGTGATCTTCCGTCTGCACGGCCAGCCTTTTCACCCCCGGATAAGGCGGCAATCCGCGTGGCACAGCCCATGATTTTAAAACTCCGTCTTGCTCCAATCGCAAATCATAATGCAAATTGGTAGCATGATGACGATGCACCACAAAATTATTTCCTCCGCTAATATCGATATGCGGCTTAGGTTCAGAAGTTTTTTCGAAGTCGCGTTTCTTTTCGTAGCTCTCTAGTTGCTCAGGAGTTTTTCGTTTTGAATTCGGTGGTAATTTCTTAGGCGCTACTTTTTTCCGTTGCGTATGAATCTCCACCGCATATGCATCGATTCCTTCCCATGCATCGCCATCCTTCAAAACTTTGTCAAGTGCATTCCGGATATTGAATTCCTTCGGATCTTTTACTCCCGCCAATTCATCCCACGTAAGTGGCATAGAAACAGGAGCGCCAACTCTTCCACGCAAACTATAAGGTGAAACAATACTTTGCCCCGAACGAATTCTATAAATATCAATCAGCACCCTTCCCTTGCGCGCCTCTTTCTTGATATGAAGTGTAGTGGTTTTTTGGTTAAGATCAACAAAAGGTTGTGCGATTGCCTGCGCGGCTTCAAACACAGAATGAAAATCAAATTTGGGTTCGATCGGACAACAAATATGAATGCCTTTGCCTCCGGTTGTTTTAGCAAAAGGATGATAACCGAATGTTTCAATATGTGTTCTCAGATCGAAAGCCAGCTCAATAATATTCTTGAAATTATATCCTTCAGGTGGATCAAGGTCAAAGACCATATAATCGGGGCAATCAAATTTTGGCTTGCGGCTATGAAGCTGATGAAGCTCGAGTGATGCAAGGTTAGCCAGCCACACTAATGTAGCAGGCTCAGTGGCGATAATGTAATCCTTTTCTTCTTTGCCAAGCGTTGCAAACTCAATCCAGTCGGGTGCCCACTCGGGTCGGTTCTTTTGATAAAACATTTCACCATGAATTCCATCAGGAAATCGAATGAGCGTAAGCGCACGGCCTTTTACATGGTTAAGAAGAGTAGGCGCAATGTTCAGATAGTATTCAATCACTTCGGCCTTCAGGATATTATCTTCCGGAAACAAAATCTTCTCCAGATTGCTGAGTTCAATCTTGTGCTTGCCAATTGTTACCCACTGAGATTTTTTCGCCATGAATAAATCGTAATAACCGCTTGTAATTCAAGACCTGAATTTATGGTTTAATGATCGAAGTATCGCTAATTTCAGCCATCAAAATGAAATAGGTTAGCATATGAATCAAACACTTGCACTCATTCTTTTTTCATCATCGATATTGATCGCCTGCGGAGGCAAGACCTCATCCGATCCTACCTCGGCAGCACCTACATTTGCCAAAGGAGCCGATGTGGGTTGGGTTACAGAAATGGAGGCCGCAGGGATTAAGTTTTACAACAGCAAAGGTGAAGAGCAGGAGTGCATGCAAATACTGAAAGATAAGGGCATGAACTCTATTCGCTTGCGGGCGTGGGTAAATCCGGCAAAAGGCTGGAACAATACAAAAGATGTAGTAGTAAAAGCAAAGCGCGCGCAAAGCCTGGGCATGAAACTAATGATCGACTTCCATTACAGTGATGACTGGGCTGATCCGGGAAAGCAACCCATTCCTACCGCCTGGTCGGCCTTGATCTTTGCTGATATGAAGACAGCGCTCTACAACTACACCAAAGGAGTTATGGATACTTTAAAATTAAACAACATCACGCCAGATTGGGTGCAGGTTGGAAATGAAACTAACGATGGCATGTTGTGGGAAGTGGGCCGCGCCTCCAAATCCATGAGCAATTTTGCGGGCTTTGTAAAAGCAGGATACGATGCTGTAAAGGCAGTAAGTCCCTCTACACTGGTAATCGTTCACCTCTCCAATGGATACGATAATGCCATGTTTCGCTGGATGTTTGACGGCCTTAAAGCGAATGGAGCAACGTGGGACATCATTGGAATGTCCTTGTATCCATCCTATGCTCCTGAAGGAGTAAGTGGCTGGAGCACTGTAAACGAACATTGTCTTTCAAACATGAACGACATGATTGCACGCTACGGAACACCTGTGATGATCGTAGAAGTAGGAATGCCCTATGATCAACCCGATGCTTCAAAAGCTTTTTTGGTTGACATCATTGCTAAGACAAAAAGTATCGCAAACGGAAAAGGCGTAGGCGTTTTCTATTGGGAGCCCGAGTGCTATAGCAAATGGAATGGCTACACACTCGGAGCATTTGATGATAGCGGTAAACCTACCATTGCATTGGATGCTTTCGCGAATTGAAATAATTCAAGAGTACAAAAAAGTCCGGACGTCAATGTGACCCGGACTTTTTAATAATTACAGGAAATATCTATTTCTTATACTTATTCATTAGCAGCGCCAGTTTATCTTCCATCGACATTTCAGGCTCTTTTGGCTTGTTGGGCTTGAAGTCCTTCTGCTTATTATGATGGAAGTTCTTGTTACCCTTCGGTGAAGTTCTGTCTTGCTTCTTCTGCTCTGGTGCAGACTGATCTGCAAACGGATTTGTTTTCATGGAAAGTCCAATCCGCTTGCGCGCCACATCTACTTCCACCACCGTTACTTTCACTTTTTGTGCTACGGTCACAGCCTCATTGGGATCCTTAATGAATTTATCCGAAAGGTGACTGATATGAACCAAGCCATCCTGATGCACGCCAATATCTACAAAGGCACCAAAGGCAGTTACATTAGTAACAATTCCAGGCAATGACATTCCGATTTTCAAATCGTTGATTGTATTTACACCTTCGGTAAAACTGAATATTTCAAAAGTCTGGCGTGGGTCACGCCCGGGTTTTTCTAATTCAGTTACGATATCGCTAAGCGTAGGCAAACCAACTTTTTCGTTTACATATTTCTCAAGTTGCAATTGCTTACGCAATTCGGCTTTCGTCATCAAATCCTTTACTGAGCAACTCAGGTCCTTCGCCATCTGCTCTACAATAGCATAGCTTTCCGGGTGCACTGCGCTTGCATCCAGTGGATTCTCCGCCTCACTTATTCTCAGGAAGCCTGCTGCTTGTTCAAAAACTTTTTCACCAAAACGATTTACTTTCATTAGCTCTTCTCGGCTTTTGAAACCACCGTTTTGGTTTCGATACTCTACAATATTTTTAGCAAGAGCCGCACTCAATCCTGAAACGTATGACAACAACTCCTTGCTTGCTGTGTTAACCTCCACGCCTACTGAGTTTACACAACTGATCACCACATCATCCAAGCCTTGCTTTAGCTTAGTTTGATCAACATCGTGCTGGTATTGGCCTACACCAATCGATTTTGGATCAATCTTTACAAGTTCAGCCAACGGATCCATCAATCTCCTGCCAATCGAAACAGCACCGCGTACGGTCACATCCTTATCCGGAAATTCATCCCGGGCAACTTCCGAAGCGGAGTAAACAGATGCACCGCTTTCATTTACCATCACAACCAAAATCTTGTGTGGTAATCCGATGTGCTTTACAAAGGCTTCCGTTTCACGGCTAGCCGTGCCATTTCCAATGGCGATGGCTTCTATCTTAAACTGCTCGCAAAGTTTCTTAATCAATGCGGACGATTTTTCCTTTTCGCGCTGCGGCTCATGCGGATAGATGACATCGTGATGCAATAACTTTCCGTTGCTATCGAGGCAAACAACTTTGCAGCCTGTTCTAAAACCCGGATCTAGCGCGAGTACATTTTTTTGCCCAAGGGGAGCTGCCAGTAAAAGTTCTTTCAGGTTGGTTGCAAAAACTTTGATCGCTTCTTCGTCTGCTTTCATTTTAGATTCAACGCGCACTTCTGTTTCAAGGGAAGGCCGCAACAATCTCTTGTAACAATCCGCGATAGCGAGTTTTACCTGATCAGCGGCTGCATTGGAGCCCTTCACATGCATCTGCTCCATGGAATACACCGCCATTTCTTCGGGTGGAAAAATATCCAATGAGAGAATTCCCTCTTTCTCGCCCCGCCTCATCGCAAGCAAGCGGTGAGATGGAGTTTTGGAAATGGGTTCACTCCACTCAAAGTAATCTTTGTATTTCTGTCCTTCTTCCTCTTTGTTCTTAATCACACGGGATGAAACCGTACCCTCACTCCAGAAAAGCTCGCGCACCTTTTTTCTTGTCTCAGGATTTTCACTCACCCACTCCGCTATGATATCGCGCGCTCCAGCCAATGCTTCTTCCAAATTTGCAACACCCTTTCCATCATCCACGAAAGAAGTAGCCAATGCATCCAAATCAAATTTTTCTTGCGCGAAGATTTTTTCCGCCAAGGGCTCAAGACCTTTCTCTTTCGCCATACTTGCGCGCGTTTTTCTTTTCGGGCGAAATGGAAGATAAATATCTTCAAGTTCAGCAATCGTTTCAGCCGACACGATCAACCCCAACAGATCAGGAGTTAACTTGCCTTGCTTTTCAATAGACGAGATTACCGACTCTTTGCGCTTGTCAAGTTCCTGAAGTTGTTCAATGCGATCGCGAATATTCGCTATCATCACTTCATCCATACTTCCGGTCTTCTCTTTCCGGTAACGGGCAATAAACGGGATCGTAGATCCTTCGGCCAGTAAGTCAGCCACAGCGGCTACAACTGTTTTAGTCAACGAAAATTCTTCCGAAATTTTCTCGACCCATCTGTTTAAACTCTCTTTTTCCATTTCAAAATCAGGGAGGCAAAAATAAGGTTTTTAGTATGAGGTAACCGGTTTTTAACAAGAATATTATGTATTTTATTGGCTGTTTTAAGCACCTTCTAATAACCGCATTTCGTTAAATCAACCATCTATTAAAAACAATCAAAAACTATGTGGGCACTCCTCGAACTTGTCTTTTTGGCAGCAGTTGTCTTATTGTCAATTACCGAATTCTTCTATCCATTACTAGTTGGGAAACCGCTATTTGGATCCTTTCGAAAAAAGCAAGAAACACCTGTGACCGCTCCTGAATCTTTGCAGGAAAAAATATCGCGTGCAAAGGAAAAAGTGAAGGAGGTAAAGGACATCCAGCAAGAAGTAAACTCTAGCTTCAAGTCGGCAGAGAAGTTAAAAGAAGAAGCCGATGATTTATTAAACAACACAAACAACTAAACAATTAATGTATATGGAAA
>CAZNCO010000181.1:0-8051 GCA_964571345.1 uncultured Ohtaekwangia sp. | reverse complement strand
CCTGCTTTGATCCGACTGAAATGTATATTTGCTTTTGGATGGATTTCTCCGATGCCGCTTGTGTTGATAAAAATCTGATCACCTTTTCCCTTCTCTACTACCTTTGTATCACCCGTTACAATCGTCACTCCAGCTTTTTCACTTGCTGCTTTGATGGAAACAAGAATTTCCCAAAAGTCTTCCATTCGCAATCCCTCTTCCAGAATAAAACTCAGCGACAAATATTTTGGAATAGCTCCACACATAGCGAGATCATTTACGGATCCGTTCACGGCCAGCTCACCAATATTTCCTCCAGGAAAAAAAATGGGAGAGATTACATAACTATCCGTTGTGAAAGCGGTGCGTCCATGTAAGTGTAACATCGCACCATCGTGCTGCTGATCAAGATGCTCGTTCTTCAGCAAATTAAAAACCCCTGAATTTAAAAGCCGATGCGTGAGCAATCCACCGCTGCCATGTCCCATCGTGATCACGTCAAAGTCCAGTTTCGGCATCGGGCAATTTAATCGTACCGAGATTTTTTCAAGCTTTATGTCTTCCATTACTTCCATCTCATTTCCCTTAGGCCACCAGGTTTTTGTTCTCAGCATATTGGTAATATGCAGCACATGCGCCTTCGCTGCTCACCATCGGGGCACCCAAAGGATGCTCGGGTTTACACTTCGTTCCAAACATGGGGCATTGATGTGGCTTCTTTAAGCCTTTCATAATATCTCCCGAAATGCAAGCTGAATTCTCTTTCGTGGATTGAAAATCCAAATTGAATTTTTCCCTTGCATTAAACTGCTTATAATTTCCTTTCACCTCATAGCCGCTCATCGGAATGGTACCAATGCCGCGCCACTTGCGATCTGCTACTTCAAATACCTCATGAATCGTTTGCTGTGCATGTTGATTTCCTTCGCGCAACACAACCCGTACATATTGGTTCTCAACTTTTACTTCACCATTTTCCAATTGAGTAACAGCCATCAGTATTCCTTGTAGCAAATCCACAGGCTCGAAACCTGTTACAACAATTGGTGTCTGATATTTTTCTGCTACCGGATAATATTCTTCCATGCCCATGATCGTACACACATGACCGGCCGCGAGGAAAGCATCGATGCGCGTTTCAGGATCGCTAAGTATTGCTTCCATCGCAGGCGGCACTAGCACATGCGATGCAAGGATGCTAAAGTTTTTCACACCCAATTTATCAGCCTGAATTACCGACAACGCATTGGCAGGAGCTGTGGTCTCAAAACCAACGGCAAAGAAAACCACTTCCTTGTCTGGATTATTTTGTGCGATTAAAACTGCCTCGAGTGGCGAGTACACGATGCGCACATCTCCTCCGTTTGCTTTTGCTTCCAATAAACTCTTTTCAGATCCTGGCACACGAAGCATGTCTCCGAAAGAGCAGAGAATTACATTTTTCTTTTCCGTAAGGAAAATTGCTTCATCAATAATACCAAGTGGAGTAACACACACCGGGCAACCCGGGCCATGCACCATCGTGATATTTTTTGGAAGCATTTCCAGAATACCATTCTTTACCAGGCTGTGTGTCTGGCCTCCGCATATTTCCATGATCGTCCATGGCTTAGTGGTGATCTCGTAGAGTTGATCGAGATAATTTTTGACCAAAGCCTCATCGCGGAACTCGGTTAGAAATTTCATTGGGTATTCGGATTGATTTCTTCGTCAAGATTTTCCGTCTTCAGCAAGTACTCCATCGTTTTGTGTGCTTCTTCTTCATCAATTTTCCCGATGGCCACACCCACATGCACAAGCACGTAGTCGCCAATTTGCGCATCGGGTACCATCGATAAATTCACTTCACGCAGTATTCCGCCAAACGAAACTTCACCTATCCGAAAAGTATCATCTAACTGAGCGGAGATGGAAGTGAGCTTGCCGGGAATAGAAAGACACATAACTAAACGGTTTCGATGGTCAATTCTTTTTTCTCAAGTTTCACGCCAGCCAGTCGCTGGATTTCAAAATATGCCAGTTGCCCAAAACCTATACATTCATCATTGCAAGAAAGCTGGCGATGAAAATGCAGCTGGTAGCGGTTGCTTAATTTCCTTTTTAGTAATTCATTTAACAGAGCGTTTTGAAATACTCCTCCGCTGAACGCAATGTTTTTTACATCATGACTCAAGGCTACTTCCTCCACCCAATGCACCAAGGCAACGTGAAATTGATAGGCAAGAATTTCTTTGGGCATGCCCTCATTAATTCCTGCGATCAGGTTCTTTAAATAGGTCTTTAGTGAAAATGAGTTCTGGAATTCCCGTTCGATTACTTTGTCCGTTATTTTGGAAGCACAGGCCTCGAGTAGTAATGCAGCCTCACCTTCATAACTCGACTTATCACAAAGTCCGAGCAACGAAGCCACTCCATCAAACAATCTGCCTATACTTGACGTCTGAAAGTTTCCCGGTTGATTTAAAAGATGGCGATACATCTTCCATTCTGTTGAGTTGAACTTTGGTTTCAACAACTCTTCTACTTCAAGAATACCTTCACACAATGATAACGCGCTCAGTCGCGGTTCGCGGGCAATTTTATCACCCAGCACATGATCAAAATATTCCAGGTGAGCTACCCGCTCAAATTCATTTTCTTTATAGATAAAAAATTCACCACCCCAGATATTTCCATCCTCGCCCCAGCCTGTGCCGTCCCACACTACGCCAAGCACAGGTTCATCGCTTTTCATTAAGTTGTTTTCTGCCAGCACCGCACTGAAGTGCGCAAGATGATGCTGCACTGTAACTACATCAGCATCGTACTCAGCTGCCAACGACTTTCCGAATTTGGAGGAAAAGTAAACGGGATGAGCATCCACCAGAACATGTGCTGGTTTTGTGCCGAGCAAGTTCTGAAGGTGATGCAGTACATGATAGTAGGCTTGCTGCGTGTCAAAGTTTTCAAGATCACCCAGGTACTGACTTATATAAAGATTGCCTTTTGTCATCAATGCAAAAGCGCTTTTCAAATCACTGCCTGCTGCTAGTATTACATGTTCCGTAAACTCAAATGGATTGGGTAAATACGTTGGTGCCAGGCCACGCGACCTGCGCAATACAATACGCTGCTCACCAGTAAACTGTACTACGCTGTCATCCTGTGGCACCACAATATCCCGGTTATTGGTTACAAATAGATCGGCTATTCCGCCCAGGTTTCTAAAAGCCTGATCATCGCGGTAAAAAATTGGCGACCCGCTGATGTTTCCGCTTGTAGCGATCAATGGCTTCCTCCACCGCAGTGCAATCAACTCCAGCAAAGGCGTGTAAGGTAACATCACCCCGATTATAGAAAGTCCTGGTGCAATCTGTGCAAGCGCTAATTTGTTTTTAGTATTCTTCCGAAGCGGAAGCAGCACAATCGGATTTACAATAGAAGTAAGTTCCAGTTTTTCCTTGTCGGATATAAAAACATCTTCTTCCGCCATCGACACGGAAGGATAAAGTAAAGCAAATGGTTTGGTTGGTCTGTGTTTGCGCTCACGTAAAAGCTCCACTGCTTTTTCATTGCAGGCATCGGCCATCAAAATAAATCCGCCTATTCCCTTTACCGCAATAATTTTCCCTGCGTCCAACGCTTCAACCATTACATCCAAAATTTCTGACGACAGGTTCGAGCGAAGGTTGCGTTCAGGATCATATAAAGACAAGGTGATGCCGCACTGTGCACACGAATTGGTTTGCGAATAATATCTGCGACTGTGCGGGTTTTCATACTCATGCTGGCAGCGCGCGCACATCTCAAATTCACTCATTGATGTATTCTCCCGATCATACGGAAGTGATTGAATAATTGAATAACGTGGACCGCAGTTAATGCAAGTGGTAAATGCATATTCACACCTGCGGTTATTTTCATCTTTAATTTCTTCGCGGCACTCGTCACACAATCCAAGATCGGGAGTGAGCAATAAATTAGCTTCCGCCTGATCATCACTTTCCAGGATTTCAAAATCCGGAACAACCGGCCTTTCGATCAAATCTACATGCTGACGAACCACACGGGCAAGATGAGGCGGCTGACTGGTGATCTCCTGAATAAAAACTTTGCAAGCATTCTCGGGGCCACCAATCTCAATATGTACACCATCGTTTCCGTTTTTTACCCAACCCACAAGACCCAATCGCTTAGCCATGCGAAACACATGCGGGCGAAAACCCACACCTTGCACTTGCCCCTCTGTGTGTATTCTGTAGCCTGGCATTTATCCTGCTTTCTGTAGTTGAGAGAAAATGAAAAATGACTTTGCTTTTAGCCAACGATACCAACTGATCATTCCTTCACCGGAAGTGACCGACAACTCAATGAATTTAATTCCCGGATTCACACGTAGTGCATATTCTTTTGCTTTGCGCACCGAAAAATTCACATACGGCAACAAATCTATTTTATTGATGATGCACAATCCCGCGGAAGCGAACATATCCGGATATTTAATTGGCTTATCATCACCTTCGGTCACGCTGATGATAGCTACGCGATCGCTTTCGCCTAAATCAAACATTGCAGGGCAAACAAGATTGCCTACATTCTCAATAAATACAATTGAATTTTCTTCAGGCGTCAATTGATGAATCGCACGATGCACCATATCAGCATCGAGGTGGCAACCTTTGCCGGTATTCACCTGAACAGCGGGAACACCTGTAGCCAAAATACGGTTGGCGTCATTCATCGTTTGCTGATCGCCTTCAATCACATAGAATTTAAGTTCATTTTTTAGTTCGCGAAGAGTGCGCTCAAGCAAAGCTGTTTTGCCTGACCCCGGTGAACTCACCAGGTTAACTGAAAAAATATGCCGATCGGTGAAATGATTGCGGTTATGTCTCGCAATGGAATTGTTTTTATAAAGAATATCGCGTTCTACTTCCACCTCAATTGCCGAAGTTGAAGAAACCGAAAATGGAGAAAGTGTTAAACTTTCACCTGGCTGTAGGGGTGTAAATTGCTCTGCACCCGCCTTTGTAATCGTGACATTCGCATCGTGGTCACATCCGCATGTTGCACACATGATTTTTGAATTTAGTTCTATGAAACAGTTAATGATTTTACACGCAGTTCTTTTCCTTTTAAATATTCGATCAGTACATTGTTGCAAACAGGACAAGGAGAAAAAGGCTCCGTTACCAGAAATTCTGTACCACAATCAGAGCACCGTGCAGTGGCTTGCACTTTGTTGATCACAATATCGCTGTGTTCAAGTATCGTGTTTCGTACACCAGCATCCCACGCAAATTCAAGAGCACCGAATTCCACCCCTGACATCGTGCCTATTTCCAATTCAATGCTTTCAACTTTGCGGGCATGGTGTTTTTGTACTTCGTCATTGGCGATATCCACAATGCCCATTACAATGGATAACTCATGCATGACTATTTATTTTTTGGTGAGACGTTTTTGAATTCTGTTCGAAAGCCACAAAACGAGAGTCACACTGGCTGCAATAGTGAGCGTGAGTGGGAGTGCATGCTCAGGACTTGTCACATAATGTCCCGGGCTCAAAGGGTTGCCATTGCCGTGGCCGGGATGTGCCTGCACAAAACCAACCAGCGATATCAGGAATAAAATCAATGTCGTTTTTTTCATAGCCAAAAATAGTTTGTTGATCAAATGTATTTCCCTCAACCAACCCTTTCGATGATAAAAGTCATTGCACCCTGTGATTTATCTCATTCGAGAAGATGATATCTAAAATGAGATTGCATAGACATCTTCTTAAGAAAAAGAGTATAACCCGCCCGCCTATTTGTAATCATTAAAAATAATTGGCTATGATCACCGAAACTCAAACAAAGAGAGCCACCTATTTTGAAGAACTTCAGAACAGAGGCTATTCAAGACGTGACTTCATGAAATTCTGTACCATGATGGCTGCCTACATGGGGCTGAAATCTTCCGGAGCAGCGCAGGTAGCAAAAGCCCTTGAAACCAAACCCCGACTTCCTGTGATCTGGCTGCACTTCCAGGAATGTACATGCTGCAGCGAATCGTTCATCCGTTCCTCGCATCCAATCGTAGCGGATATCATTCTTGACAAACTCTCTCTTGATTACACCGAAACACTGATGGCCGCTTCAGGATTTCAGGCAGAAGAGGCCATGCAAAAAACCATGAAGGAACATCATGGCGAATATGTTTTGTGTGTGGAAGGTTCTGTTCCGTATGGTGCCGATGGTGTGTATTGCATGATCGGTGGAAAAACGTCTCTTGATATTTTGAAAGAAGCTGCCGAAGGCGCCAAAGCTGTTATCTGCTGGGGAAGCTGTGCCAGCAACGGATGTGTGCAATCGGCAAAACCAAATCCAACACAAGCCACACCTATTCATAAAATCATTAAAGGCAAGCCTATTATTAAAGTACCCGGCTGCCCTCCTATCGGTGAAGTAATGGCTGGCACATTGGTTCACATTCTTACCTTCGGAACCATTCCTGCGCTGGACGGAGTAGGCAGACCAAAAGCATTCTACTCCAAACGCGTGCATGACAGCTGCTACCGCAGACCATACTACGATGCAGGCTTGTTTGTAGAAACATTTGATGACGAAAATGCAAAGCGTGGCTACTGCCTATACAAAGTAGGATGCAAAGGCCCGAGCACTTACAATGCGTGCGGCATCATGAAGTGGAACAATGGCACAAGCTATCCGATTCAATCCGGCCACGGATGTTTTGGATGCAGCGAAGAAAAATTCTGGGATAACCCATTATATCAACGCATGCCAGACATCAGCGGCTTTGGCATTGAAGCAAGTGCAGATAAGATTGGAATGGTAGCGCTGGGCGTAACGGCAGCAGGAATAGCAGCACATGCAGTAGCTACTAATTTAAGGAAACACAAAATTGTGGAAGCACTTGTAGATGAAGGAAAACAATCAGAACAAGAACTCGCAAAATAATTAAGCAATGTCACAACGAATTGTAGTTGATCCGATCACCCGTATAGAAGGGCACTTGCGGATTGAAGCAGAAATAAAAGACGGAAAAATCTCAGAGGCATACAGCTCCGGCACGATGGTACGCCTCATCGAAGAAATCTTGAAAGGCCGCGACCCACGCGAAGCTTGGGCTTTTGTAGGGCGCGTGTGCGGAGTGTGTACCACCGTTCACTCGCTCGCTTCCATTCGCGCGGTGGAAGATGCGCTGAACATTACCGTACCGCACAATGCCGAAATGGTGCGCAACATCATGTTCTGTTCGCAATACATTCACGATCACGTAGTGCACTTCTATCATTTGCATGCATTGGATTGGGTGGATGTAGTAAGTGCTTTGAAAGCCGATCCGAAGAAAACTTCCGAAATCGCGCAAAGCATCTCTAACTGGCCCAAGAGTTCGCCCGGGTATTTTTCTGATCTGCAAAAGAGATTGACCAAGTTTGTAGAGAGTGGTCAGTTGGGAATTTTCGCTAATGGCTATTGGGGGCATCCTGCTTACAAACTTCCTGCAGAAATAAACCTGATTGGCGTAGCGCACTACCTCGAAGCTCTGGAATGGCAAAAAGAGATCGTGAAGATTCATGCTATCTTCGGAGGAAAAAATCCCCACCCGAATTATTTAGTGGGTGGCATGGCTTGTTCTATCAGTCTTGACGACTCCAGCGGTATCAATGCTGAGCGTCTTGCGTATGTTGGCCAATTGTTAAAGCAAGCGAAAGAGTTTGTAGAGCAGGTTTACATTCCTGATCTGTTAGCCGTAGCTCCCTACTATCTTGATTGGGGCGCTATCGGTGGTGGACTTGGAAACTTCCTGGCGTATGGCGATTTGTCAACCACTTCCTATGGAGATGTGATGAATTATAAATTCCCGGCAGGCGCTATTCTCGATAAAGATCTCAGTCACATTCATGAAGTGGATTTAAGAAAGGATAATGAAGTACAAGAATTCATCAAGCACAGCTGGTATGAATATGCAGGCGGAGATGACACGGGACTGCATCCCTGGAAAGGTGAAACAAAATTAAAATACAACGGCCCCAAACCCCCGTTTGATCACCTGAATGTAGAAGATAAATACAGCTACTTGAAGAC
>CAZNCO010000180.1:0-8057 GCA_964571345.1 uncultured Ohtaekwangia sp. | reverse complement strand
TACCGCATTTTTGTACTGAGGTGCTAACAGTGCCGTTGGGGTACGTTGATTTTAGTTGATAACAATATTGTGTTTTACATACTACTGTATGGTCATTGTAACTTCTAGCACTGCCTGCAAGGGTTGCGTAGCCTGCGCCATCTCTTAGTAAAGCAATACTCGAGATAGAACCTCCCGTTTGCCAGGTAAGGTTATTCACGCCACTAGCTAAAGAAAGATTAAAAATCTGGCTGCATACAGGAACCGTTGCAATGTTTGTGTTGGCGCACGGATCATGTGAGTTAAGCCTGAAGCAGTAGAAGTTGTTATCCACGTTCAGGTTGGGCACTGCGAACGTATTTACTTCGTACAGGTTTTTATAAATCTGAAAATTGCTGGTAGTGTTTACAGCAAATTCAAGCTGGTATTGCACATTGGTTTGGGCAGTAAAGCCGAGTTGCAAAGTCGAAGAACTAACGGCATCCAGTGTATTAAAAGCAGGAGCAGGTAAAGTGTTCAAAGCAGTAAACGGCTGCACGTTGGCATTGCAGTTATTGTCGGCATTTATTTTCTTTCCCTTTACAGCAATATTGTAATTCCCGTTGGCTCCGTAGCTATAAGTCACCGATTGATTGTTTCCGGAGGGAATGGTGCTTTCGATCGTTCCATCATTGTTGAAATCAATTGAATATGAATCGTAAGTCTTATCAGTGATATTTACATCTACTTTGGACCCTGCGCAGGTATAAATATCAAACGCGGGTTCAACATTTGGATCTACCGTGATGGTAATGTCATCCGTGCCTATATTCTGATAGGTAACTTTCAGCAAATAGGTGCCGGGTGTATTGAAGGTGTACGAAAAAAGATTTCCGCAGGTGGGCGAGGAGGCGGGGCACGGCTGGCCACCATAGTCCATCACACAAGGGCTTCCGGTGGTACATTGGCCAGAAGTAACCAAATTGGCATTGGTGATGGTCACTGTAAAGGGCGCACAACCTCGAATATTATCTACCTCAAATCTTCCCAGGCGACTTACGTATTGGGCATTTGCCACACTGACAAGAAATACTCCAAACAATATAAAAAGTGAATGTCTCACGCTTCTGTGTCAATAACTTTCAAGAATTCTTCTGCTTTTGCCATATCATCATGCAATAAACGATCTGACTCTATAAACGGAACATCTTTTCGGAAAGTATTCAGGAAATCCTCCAAAACTGGTGAAGTTTTTAACGGGCGCCTGAAATGAATCGCCTGAGCTGCGGTAATCAACTCGATCGCTAAAATAGAATATAGATTGTTTACTACTCTGTACATTTTCGTTGCGGCATTGGCACCCATGCTTACATGATCCTCTTGCCCGTTGGATGAAACGATAGAATCCACCGAAGCAGGTGTGCAAAGTTGTTTATTCTGGCTTACCAAGGATGCTGCAGTGTATTGAGGTATCATCAATCCTGAATTGATACCCGGATTGGCCACAAGGTAATTCGGTAAATTACGAGAACCTGATATTAATTGATAAGTTCTTCGCTCGGAAATGTTTCCAAGCTCGGCCAAAGCAATTGCGAGATAGTCAAGCGAAAGCGCAAGTGGCTGCCCATGAAAATTTCCTGCGGAGATAATGGTGTCGTCTTCCGGGAATACATTTGGATTGTCGGTCACTCCATTGATCTCTGTTAGAACGATTTTCGTCACGTGCTGAATAGCATCATCACTGGCTCCATGTACCTGCGGGATGCACCGGAAGGAGTAGGGATCTTGCACGTGAATTTTTGATTGAACAGAAATCTCGCTTCCGCTGAGAAGTTGTCGGATGTCTGCAGCTACTTTCGATTGCCCGGCATGTGCCCGGATTTTATGAACGCGGTCATCAAACGGCTCAAGCCTACCGTCAAAAGCATCCAACGAAAGTGCACTCACTTTTGTGCTCAATTTTAAAATGCGATGGGAGTGAAGCAGGCACCACATCCCATATGCACTCATGAATTGAGTGCCGTTCAACAGCGCCAATCCTTCTTTTGCTTTGAAATGAATGCGCTCCCATTTAAGGAGAGTTAGAAGCTCATCGCTTTTATAAATCTTATTTTGATAACGCACTTCACCTTTGCCAATCAGCGGAAGGGAAAGGTGCGCAAGGGGAGCGAGATCTCCGGAGGCACCTAACGAACCCATCTCATAGATTCGAGGAAGTACATTCTCGTTAAACATGTCCACCAGCCTCTGCACGGTTTGCAGCTGCACGCCTGAATATCCATAGGATAAAGACTGAATCTTTAAAAAGAGCATGAGCTTCACAATTTCTTGTGGCACTTCCGGGCCTGTGCCGCATGCATGGCTCATCACCAGGTTTTCCTGTAGTTGCTCCAACTGGTCTTTCGCAATATGTTTATTGTAAAGCGACCCAAAGCCTGTATTGATTCCGTATACAGGAGCTGAAGAAGTAGAAATTTTCTGATCCAGAAATTCGCGGCAACGCACGATTTGCTTTTTGGATTCTTCTGACAATGCAATTTTTACATTGCCATGAAGAATCTGTGCGATGTCTTTTAGTGTTAGCTCTTTGTTGGATATGTAGTGAATGGATTCCAAAACTAAAATATTGATGAGTTGAATTCTTAACTTAAAACGTTGATAACGTCCTTGATCGACAACTTCTGTTGCTCGCCTTTCTTCATGTCTTTGAAAGCAAGTAAGCCGCTTTTCATTTCATCAGTCCCTATTACGATCGTGAAAGGGATCATTTTCTTGTTTGCAAAGTCTAGTTGCTTTTGAATCTTCACTCCATCCGGATAAATCTCAGAAGCAATTCCTTTTTGACGAAGTGAATTCAAAACGCCTAAACCATATCGCTTACATTCTTCATCAAAATGACAGATCAGAACTTTTGAAGATACCTGTGTTTCCGCTGGGAATAGTTTCAACTCTTCCATGGCATCATAAATGCGGTCAACCCCAAATGAAATTCCTACGCCCGAGTTTTTATCTTTTGAGTCAAACACGCCTGTGAGATTGTCGTAGCGCCCACCACCGCTCACGCTGCCGATCGATACATTGTTGATTTTTACTTCGAAGATGCAGCCTGTGTAGTAGCTAAGTCCACGCGCCAGCGCGATGTCAAACTCCACATGATCAAGATTCTCTCCGTACGCCTGCAGCAGACTGAAAACTTCTTTCAAATCCCGGATGCCTTTGTTTGAGTTTTCGGATGAAGAATTCTTTGCGCTGATCAGGTTCAGTTTGTTCTCGTTGCCACCCTTGAAGTTAAGAATGTCAAATACTTTTTGAATGCTCTCGGCAGTAAAGCCTCTTGCGATCAATTCCTCTTTTACTTTTTCTTCACCGATTTTATCCAGCTTATCAATAGCTACAAACAGGGATGTTTGTTTTTCGATAGAGCCTGCCAGCTCAGCAAGGCCACTCAGCACACCACGGTGATTGATTTTAATTGTATAATCGGCAATACCCAACGCATGAAACACTTCTTTGATCATGAGAATAATTTCCACTTCGCAGATCAACGAATCTGTTCCAACTACATCGGCATCACATTGATAAAACTCGCGGTATCTTCCTTTCTGAGGACGATCAGCCCGCCACACCGGTTGAATTTGATAACGCTTGAATGGAAACGTAATCTCATGACGGTTCATTACCACATAGCGTGCGAAGGGAACTGTGAGATCGTAGCGGAGACCTTTTTCGGAGATGTTGCCAGTCACCAGTTTCGAGTTTCCAGTTTCGAAATTTTCTTTACTTATGTCTTTCAGAAAATCTCCTGAGTTCAAGATTTTGAATAATAGCTGGTCTCCTTCCTCTCCATATTTCCCCGTAAGGGTAGAAAGGTTCTCCATGGCAGGGGTTTCTAAGGGGAGGAAGCCATACTTCTGAAATACCTTTTTTATGTTGTCGAAAATAAACTGACGTTTGGCCATTTGAGCCGGGCCGAAATCGCGTGTGCCTTTGGGTAAGGTGGGTTTTTCCATTTAGCTATGATTCCTTGCAAAACTAATCGTACTTTATTAGGAAAAAAACAGGTTGCAAAGGCTTGCAAACAGCATGTAAGTATTTCCAACTTTTCTAATTTGTATGAACTGTTAAAAAAATCGTACTTCGCGGCCATAAATTTCTAACTTATACTATGAAAAAAATCTTTTTAGGTTTTTGTCTTTTATCTGGCTTGTTTTTCGAGCAAACAGCTTCGGCCCAATTCAAAAATGGAGATAAACTCTTGAACATTGGTATCGGGTTGAATTCATATTATACTGGCGGTACTCCGCTAAGTGCTTCGTTTGAAGTTGGAGTTTCTGATGTGGTTAGTGTTGGTGGTGGTTTAGACTACGTGTCTTATAACTATGGCTATGTTGGAAATAGCTACAGCTTTACATCACTTTATATCGGAGCACGCGGATCGTATCACTTCAACCAGTTGCTCAATTTGAGAAGCAAAGACTGGGATATTTATGGAGGCTTGGGCCTGGGATATCGTTCATTTAGCTGGAGCGATAATACCTTCAATGGCAATGGCCTTGGCGGTGCTTACGGAAGCGGTCTTGTGTTGGGCATTCATATTGGTGCAAAATACTACTTCAGCCAGAAAGTTGGCGCCTTCCTGGAATTGGGCGCTATGGGTATTACCAATTCAAGACTTGGTGTAGCGTTTAAATTTTAAATTCTATAAAACCTTGTATTAACAAGGAATGTTTCTATTTTTGCGGCCTCTAAATAAATAGTTATGTCAGTTACCCGTTTGAAAAGGAAAAATCGCAAAGATAAGGCTAAGGCAGCCCGCAGAAGGACTGATCTGAAGAATCAGAACTTTAAGCCTGTTGCTAAAAGCGTGGATATAGAGAAAATTAAGGAAGATTTTAAAGCAAAGGCAAAGAAGTAATCTTCCGATTGCCAAATGCTCAAAAGGCCAGTGGAGAAATCTGCTGGCTTTTTTGTTTTATTACGTTTGATGGAACCAAATTTTATCCAACCTGGAATAGTCTCTGAAGGGTTTCATGCCCGCTCACCTGACATTTCCATTTTATTCGTTGATAGGTACAAGTATGCCTTTCCCTGCATTGACGTTGAATATGGGTTAAGGCAGATGGCATCCAATAAAGCTTGCAAGGTCTGCTTTTGACTCCGTTTCGATACGGCATTTGTGTAGCTGTGGTTTGGCTTTTAATACGCGTTCGATAAAACCACTTTTTTAGCTTTGCCGAAGTCAGCACCACTGCCAACCGTTAACTGCTAGCAGCCTCCGCAATGAAGGAAATAGATTGATCGCTGACATAGCCAGCACATTGGGAGACATCCGAACAACTATTAATGCCAAACCGGAGCCAGTCGAACCCCACATGAACCAACATCAAACCAACGAAGAACAAACATCCAATGCCACATCGACAAACAGGATGAGTATTGCTGCAGGTTTGTTATTCGAGTATCCGCGTTCTATGACTATAGGAGTGGCTGCCAGCTTCAAGGACACTAAATGAAGGGCTCATACTTGCGGAAAGAAGTAAAGTCCATTATATGGCCCCACGTTTTCCTAACTCTATCACTTCCATGTTTTTTGCTTGCCCGGAAAGGATCTCGAAGCGGATAAGGGTTTTCATGATATGAAAGCCATGCTGCCCCGCAGCCCCCGGGTTGATGTAAAGCATGTTGTTATAATTTTTATCTTTTGCTACCCTTAGAATATGGGAGTGGCCGCAAATAAAAATGGCCGGAATTCGTTCTTTCAGAATTTTCTTAATACGCGGGTTGTAGTTGGGAGGCGCTCCACCAATGTGTGTCATCCAAACCGAGCACTCTTCTATTTCAAACCAAAGATCTTCGGGCAGTTGATGCGTTAATTCCTGATCATCAATATTACCAAAAACAGCTCTTACCTTTTTAAATTTTTGAAGTTCCTCCAGCACTCGCTTGTCGCCAATATCACCCGCATGCCATATTTCATCTACATTTTTGAAATGATCAAACACTTTTCTGTCAAGATAGCTGTGCGTATCAGAAAGGAGGCCTATTTTCATTTATTGATTTAAGAGTTGTGATTTTTAGATTTGATTGAAAGGACAAAACATCTATTGTTTAAATCGATCTATAACTAAAGTGTCAACCTTAGCCAAATGGTTAACGTTTTAATTTAAAAGACTAAAATATAAAATGGCAAAGAAAGAACATCACTATTCACTTACAATGACATGGACGGGAAATACAGGTGAGGGCACCAGATCCTATCAATCTTATTCCCGCAATCACGTTTACTCATCTGAAGGCAAACCCGAAATTCCGGGTTCATCTGATCCTTCTTTTCGTGGCGATCCGAAAAGATATAACCCCGAAGAACTTCTGGTAGCAACGTTATCTTCTTGTCATATGCTCTGGTATTTACATCTGTGCTCAGCAAATGGAATTGTGATTGAGTCTTATGAAGACAAGCCAGTGGGTATCATGGTGGAAGAAGAGAATGGTACTGGCTACTTTACAGAGGTTATCCTCAAGCCCCTTGTGCTCATTTCAAAAGGTGATGTTGCGAAAGCAAATGAACTTCATCATCAGGCGCACGACATGTGTTTTATCGCGAACTCTGTGAAGTTTCCGGTGAAGTGTGAGGCGAAAACTCTACTTAACTAGACAGTTTTATTGGGACTTTTTTGATTTGCTTCTTTTAACAAGTGAATATCCGATAGAGAAAGACAGGGTTTGATTGTAAATTTTCTGCTGCGGAAGTTCGGGTGCATTAGGTTTCGTAACTGCGGCCGCATTTTCAAAAAGAGGCACATAGCCCCAACAATATCTGGCGCCTAATGAGAATCCCCTATATTCATACTCCAACCCAACTACCCAGCCTGCGTCAAGCTTCTGCCTGTATTTTGAAAGCGCAATGGGGTTGCCAAAAACAGCATCGTTTATATGGGTTACCCCAAGGCTATCTTTCTGCTCAATAGTTGAGTTTAACAGAAGGCTGACATACGGGCCGGCTAAAATTTGAAATCCTTTGATGTGAAAAGTAGCACTGACCGGATAGATGTCGATTGCATCGCTCGTGAACTTACTTTTGTAAGTTGGATTCCAGGAATCTTTTATTTGAACGTAGCTCCCTTTTTGAATGTATAATACTTCAGATTTTAGCCAAAAATGTTTTTTGATTTTTGAATTCAGAAAGATTCCAGCGTGAAATCCCTGGAGAGGTGTCGTCCCTCCGCCCGTTGACAATTGACTCACATCAGGCCCGGAAATATCAGCTGATGTTAACCCGACCTTAAAGCCCAGGCGCGTTTCTCCGTCTTGTGCAAAGGCAACTATTTGCATAAGAGAGATCATGCAAGTCAATAGTGTTTTTAATTTCATTGAAATCATCTTCTCTTTTTAAAAAGTGATATCCCAGATTCCAGCGGCTCGTTCAAGTTCTATCAATGCTGCTGCGTAGTTATAAGATACTTCAAAGTATGTCAATTGAATGTCGTTGTAGGTTCTCTGTGCATTTAAAACTTCGAGCAGAGAAGTTTTGCCACGCTGATAACTGTAGACTTTTCCATCGAGCACTTTCTTAGCTTCAAGGAGCAGACCTGATTCAAATTGCTTCACCTGTTTACGGGAAGCCAAAAAATTAAAGTAGGCTTGAGTAACTTCCGTCTGCACTTGCAACTCAACTTGCTTGTACTGCAACTCACTTTGGCTAACCATATAGTTGGCTGTCTTTAGATCTCCTTTATAATTGTTTGAGAATTTTAACGGAATAGAGATGCCTCCATATACAGAAGTGAAGGATGGAGTGGGGGCCACGAAATTCGTTACTACGGAAGAATTGTTTGACCCGAAAACTATACCTAAATCAATTACCCTATTGGCTTTAGCTAACTTAAGGGTGCTTTCGGCAACATTTTTATTTCGCAACGCTGCTAGAAGATCTGCCCTGTTGTTTTGGGCGGTTGTGATTAGTTGTTGCAGGTCAAATGAACGGTCGAGCTCAATAAATTTGCTGGTTGGATAAAATAATGTATCGGTTTCTTTTTTTCCAAGTAGTAATCCAAGATTTGCTAATGCGATTTTCCACTCTGCTTCACTTTGATACAGGG
>CAZNCO010000179.1:0-8153 GCA_964571345.1 uncultured Ohtaekwangia sp. | reverse complement strand
ACGTACACCACTTCTTTTCCATGAGCCTGTCGGTAATGCCCGAACGTGGTTGTTTTGCCCGCCCCTGGAAAACCAATGACACACGTGAGCAGCGCATACTTGTGGGCATTCTCCAACTTACCCATAATGGTGTTGTAGTTGTTGGTCTTAAAGATGACCCATTCCTTCAGAGTTATTTTTTTCATTTGAATTGTATTTTAAGTGTTGTCGTTATCATTAAGCCATTTCTAATTCTTCCTCTTCGACAGTTTCCAGGTCTGTCAGTGTCTCCACCGAGGCAACCTCCAAGTCCCCTTCGTCGATTTGCTCAGGTGCCGAAGGTGGTTCAGCCTTGTATTCCTCTTTGGGCACGGCCACCTCTCCCCTAGCCTCCTCGCGGCCCTCTGCTTCTGCCCGTTTCTCTTCGTCGGGTATTATCAACCCTGCGGTTTCCGAAGCCTCAGGCGGCAGGGCTGCCTTGTCAAGCTCTGCATTTGCCTTTTCAAGACCGTCCATTACCTCTTTGAGCTTTTCTTCACGATACTCTTGGTGTTCCTTTTTCATATCGTGAAAATCCTGGTGGGACTTCCAGTCCGCTGCTGTTTTGCTCGCAAGGTCCCCCGCGGGTTCCAGGTCGCGCGCGACGCATCCCACATAGGTGTCTGTCTTGGGCTCGAAGAGGTAGATATGGTCCGGCTTCTTCTTGATCATCCGGACCCTTACCCACTCCCAATTAAATCTGGCAGCCAGAACCTTGTCGAGCGTATAGAACATTATCCGGTCACAGATTTTCTGGTCCTGGATACGGATCATGATATTCCTGACCTTGATCACATCATCATAGTCAGCAACAAGCCTGATGACGTCACCATTGGTAAGTTTGATCGCATTTTTTGTCGAGCCTCTGGTGAACCTTTGGTTTGGCGAAAAGCCTTTGTCGCTTAGATTTCTCATATCATTTTTTTTTAAAATACCTGATCGTTGTATGCACCCACGATGCGCGCCATGATCCCTGGGGCTTCGCTTGCGGCGTACGCATTTTTCACTTTCCGCATCTCACGTATTTCGACAGAGCTCTTTCTGTACAGCTCGCGTTCAGCGTTCCATGGGTCGCCGATAAAATGTTCAAAGTCTTTGCTGAAGTGGTCGCAATTGAGAATGTCGTGCACTTTCTCCACCGTTCCCTTGTCCTTGGAATTCTCGGGCCTCGCGGCCCTGACGAAGCACTCCCGGTTTTCCAACCTGGTTTCAAGTTCCAATACCTCCGGGGTATCATACCCCCCGGCATTGTCCCGGACCAATTCAACACAGAGTACTCTGCAGGAGGTGATCGCCACCCGATAACATTCCAGGATCAAGAAGCGCGATTCATAGAGGCCTACGGCCCACGCAATAATTTTCCGCGAGTTCACATCCACAATGATGATGTACCAAAGGCGGGTTATCTTTCCGTCGAGTACAAAGTAGTACGGTAGTACAGTGCCGTCCATCTCCCACTTGTCGTGGACGTTCTGGGGATGGAGACGCGCCTGGAACGGATTGTAATATTTCTCGACCCAATCTTTTCCCAAGCGGAAAGCTTTGTACACATTTTGAATCTCGGGATCCCTGAGAAATAATTTGACGAGTGAGAGACTGATCGTGATGAAACCCCGCTTAGCGATTTCGTGGTTGACTTTTTCCGTGATCTCCGAATATTTGAGACGTGGTTGGGACTGGCAATAGAATTTGATCACCCACTTCTTGACGTAATCATTGAGCAGCTTGTGGATCTTTTCCATGTTGCGGTTGCCGTGCACGATTCCCTTCTCCAACCCGATCGTCTCGAGGTGCCTCAATTTTTCCGAGAAATAATCGTAGGAGTTGACCTTGAAATTGTAAAGGGGAAGACGGTCCTTCACCCGGTCAAATGCAGCATAGATGGCTTTTAGTTCGCGACCGTTCTCCTTTAACGAGAGCATCTCGAATACGAAGGAGTGCATCCGCTGGTAGACTTCCATCTCCCCGGGATAGAAATAGCGGTCCCGGTAGAGCCCTTCAAACTGTTCGTAGACTTTCTTTTGGCTGAACGCAAACTCAAGGCGCTTTTCAAGATCGGACAGCTGATCACTTGGCGCTGCAACGCTTGCCGTGTTGCACGCCTGCTCGATCATCGCATCAATGTCCCCGATCTGCTGCTGAATGAGAGGGGTAAGCGAGTCCCACACCAAATACTCCCAGCCTTCAAAGTTACTACGTGCCCAGTGAGGTGAAGTCCCCTTTTTATGCAGGGAGATTCCGTTCCGGTACGAACTATAGGAGATCTTCTTCAGTGCTTCCTCCGTTTGAATGTACTTGACGCCGGAAATATTTATTGCCGGTTTAGCGACGATCATTGGCGAGCTTTTGAGTTTTGTTCAACCAAGAAGAAGGCTGGCGTCTCTATCTCCTGACCCGCCTCGTATTCAGACCGAATGTCATCGACACATTTCTTGAAAGCTTCATAACCCGAAACGTCAACCAGACCACTCAACCGAAGGTGACCCTGCGCGCCGAATATTCCTTCAACAGCGTCGAAGAGGATTGGATAACTAAATCCAAAAGTTTGGTTCAACTGCGCACACGCGATCACTACCGCGATCGTCTTCGCGTCATGTATAGCCCTGATGCGATCGTCCAGGAAAAGGGTGTTCAGAAGGTTGTAGTACTTCACGAAGCAATTGCGTTGGAAGAAGGCTTCCCTAATTGATGCGTTCAAGTTTACCATAAGTGTGTTCTGTTTTTTTGCAACCACTGCCGATTTTTTCTTGTACATCGACGCCACTTTTCAGTGAATCGTTGACGGTTCAAAACTTGATTTTCTTTTTTTGGCTTGAGGGTAAACTCTACAAAATGTTTTGCGATGTAGAGTGCGCTGTGTATAAGAGTTGCGTTTTTAGCGTTTTTTTATCTACATTTGTGTACAACTCTAAAATAAATTGTGTAGTGGTAATGAGTTGGATTTTTGGTATAAAACATCACTAAAATGACCGGCGAAGAAATCAGGGACCTTCGAAAGAGCCGCAAGAAAAGCCAAACGCAATTTGCCAAAGAGCTCAACATTAGTCGTGACTCTATCGCGAGATACGAGCTCGACATAATGCAGCCAGGTCCCGAAGTGCAACAGAAATTGGATAAAATGATGGGGAAGAAACGTCCACCCAGTGGGATCTCCCAATACCTGCTAACAAGAGCTGAGACGACAGGAAGGCTGGTGGAGATGTTCGATTCGCTGAACGGCGACGACAGGATCAAGGGGTTTGAGGCGATGAGAACGCTCTACTTGAAAGGACATAAGGACAGAGTTGAGTTTACACCAGGGTAAACCTTCCTTTGACATTGAAAAAAAAAGAGCTCGACAGTATTTTAACCACCTTAAAGGACGAATACGAAAGGCACAGAGCAAAACGTTCGGTTCCCCGCTTTGTCTATGGCGCGTTGCTGCTCGAATACGAATTATTAAGGCAGCCCAAAAAACGTAGTCTTTACCTCGGCGAAGGCAAAGCTCTTCTGATCGATGAGATCGCAGCACTCAGCCAAACCATTTTTGAGCTTTCCTCAGCAACCCGGCTCAACAGGGAACACGAACAACATGGGAGCCCGGACTACTCTGCATTGTTTCTCGTGGCCCGCTCACTGGTTAAGACCTTCCTCGCGTACGAGCACATTTTTTTGCTCAGCACTTCACTGGAGGATTGCATCATAAGATTTCAACTTTGGTCAGAATATGGTCGGACAGACAAACCCATCGCCGGCAGCAAAAAGAAAAGAGGCTCTGAAAAAAAACACAAACTGAATATTCCAGGCATTTTATTCATCGCAAGCCTTTGTAGACGTGATCCTGATCATGAAAAAATCGACTTCCCGAGGTTTGAGAAAATGTTGAGCGGACCTTTTATGGAACTGAAAGGTTGGCAAAGTTTGCTCCAGGAAAGTAGATTGGACCATGACCTGTTCAATGCGATCATGCAGTTATTTGACCTCTATGATGTAGGCGGACCGAACGTCATTTTTCTAAACAACAATTCCCCCAACCACCGTATCGCTGAGCACCCGATGGAACTGGACCGGGTCCACCTGTGCATGGTCATACTGAAAATCATCAACACGCACATGTGCCAGGAAAGCTCGCCATGGTTCAGCGAAACAGAGGCACCGCTGTGGCTGCATCTCTCTTTTTCAAACGAATCATTTGACAAGGCTTACGATCGGTGGATCAAGGGAAAGACATCGAAAAAAATAAACGCTATGCTGCGGGGTTAGACTTCTTCGAGCGCCCCTTTGCCTTTTTCACTTTAAGGACCATTTTGAATTTTTCCCTTCCGACAAAACGGACTTTTTCAGGCAACGGAAAGATAGGAAGAAAAGCAGTCAAAGCATCGTGCATCACCTCGGACCGCGTCAAATGGACCCCATGCAACTCGTTCAGCAGCAAAAACAATCTGATCTTTAGGTCCGTCTTCAAATACAATTTATGGGTATACCATTCCATTTTGTGCTCTGCTTCATATGCGTCGACAGAGTCCTCGATCAACTGTTCTTTCTTGTTCCTTAACCAGAGTTGTCTTTCATGTTCCAGCATTGTGCAAAGTTATAATCATTGCGACCAAAAAATCATTTTGGCGAAAAAAGGTATTATCTTCGATTGGCATAAGCGAAACATCCGTGATTGATAAGTCCCATTGGCTTTCAACGAAAATCGAGCGATCGAAAAGCAAGCACGAAACATTTCGCGAGTTTTTGATATTCAACATTGTGGACGCAACCTATAGTTACTTTGAGCCGCTCATCTGGCTGAAAAAAGCTATCGTCTACCTGTTCAAAAAAATCAAGGGCGTATTCTGACGGGCAAGCCTCAATCCTGTTTGTGCTATTACAAATCACTGGCCCAACGAGAATCCGAATTGCTGGCACGCTATGCCGCATCGTTCGAAACGATCACCGAACTGGAGCCGATCAAAGAACGTTTCAATACGCTGCTCGGCAAAGATGAAAAGCTCGGTGCCCTTACACTTGGCGCGGCTAACGAAATCCACAACCTGTTGACCCTTTACTCTCAAAAGGATTCCCTTCCTTCATACTACACAAAACAGGAGCTTTCGGAAATGAAGAGTTGCCTGAAGAGCCTTTCGAGTTTCCATGACGGTGGAGTATACGGGTATTTGGAAAACGGCTTCGATTACTTGCCTACCCCATCATCACAGCCGGGGATCCTGCGAACTTCAAGCTTTTCAACTGGGGGCCAAAACGAAAAAGGAATATTTGCCCTAGGCTCGACCAAACCTTGGAAAATTCGTTGACCCCTTGCCTCGATTAGATTATTTGGACTATCAGATTAAGGACGCCCAGATGAAGACAAGCAACAAGCGATTCATTCAATCCCTTCCACCCCACCCCGGAGAGATGATTCAGGATCTCTACTTCGAGCCATTGCACCTTACGATTGAGAGTGGGTGCAAGAAATTGGAAATGCCTGTAACCAAACTATCCGGATTAATAAAAGGGACAGTAAACGTCTCAGTTCCGATTGCAAAGAAACTTGCGAAGGCTTTCAAAACGACGTCTCAATATTGGTTGAACATGCAGACCAACTTCGATCGATCTCAAAGATAAAGATCATTGATCGGGAACCCTGTCAAAGTGGAAACTGATGCCAAACTTCTTGTTGCCTTCGCCAAGGTCAACAAATAAGTTGGTGCCGTGGAATAATATTGAACGTGAAATTCGACACCCAACGTATGCAGGCGCTCCTTGACGATATCACGTCTTTCGTGGTTGGGTTTGCGATCAAGTCGTGTTACCAACTCTGTGTCCATTGTTAGGCAAGTATTGAGTATTCCATTCTCCAGAGTAACGCAACGAATATTTCAATCCCCGCTTTTGATTGGATGATTTCGATCGGTCGAGCTTCGTTCAGAGCGCAGACTTCAGAATTCAGCCATATGACAAAGGACTCAACGCGATTATCAAAAGTTCGCCGTCCCGCGTGGAACAGCTTTGATAGGTTCACTACCATCTCAGTGGCAATGATACTTAAAGAGGCATCCCGCTGCATTCCTTGGTAGTGGCGCAATGAAAGCCCAAGAAATTCAGCGCATTGACGCTCACTGAATTTGAAATGCTTCGCTAAGGTCAGCATATGTTTTTTCCGCAAAGGCCTTCTTACAATGCAAACCGCCATTTCGAAATCCGAGGTAATTCGTAACATGAATTTTGGAGCGCGACAGTATTTCAGATAGTCAAACATATTCGTTGATGGTTGTGATTTTGTCATGTTCAAGCCAACGACTCACCCACCTGATCTGGTCCAAGTTGGTTGGTCTGAACTCGACCTTTCCCAATTGCTAATGGGTGGAGCACTTCTGTCATGATGCTTTAAATCCAATGGTCGGGTTGCAATGAAGCGATCAACTCTCCAAGCCGGATTCGCGGGCAATTCCAAATAGGACATCAGCGTTTGGTTTGTATGATCCGTTTAATTCGCGACTTAATAAAAAGCCAAAAGGCTTTAGGCGACCGAAGTGGTTCAAAAAGTTCCCTTGTTGCCTCGATTGCATTCATCCTTAGGAATTCTGAAAACGTCTCAGGCCGCTTTTTCATGCTACTAATATCTATAGGGCATCAATCAAGGAATCAAAATCGTGATTTTGATAAGTGCCTTTGCCCTTCAACAGAATTTCTTCTTTGAGAGCAGCCGACAAAAATTGAGTTGGAGTCTTTAGCGCCTTACGCGTTTCGATCTTGGTATCTTGTCTTGACTTGCTGTTTGCCATCCGCTTTGTCCTCTTGCTTTTTTTGTTTCGAAGGTGCTTAGCAAAGGCCTTGCGTCCGTGTTTCTTCCAATATTCCATCAGTGTTTGGTTTGAGTGGATTTTTGTTTGCACTTCCCGAGGGACCGACCTTATCCAGTTACCATAAGATGGCTCTTGTACATGGTGTAGGCTCGCCATGCAAGAAGCACGATCACGAAGATCAGACCGGCCACTATGCTGATAGTGCTCATGGCTTCAAATGTAGGGAAAACAGGTTATATAATTATATAACCAAGGGTTGACTAAGAAGACAAAGCAACATAAATAACACCAGCTTTTCACTAATGGGGACAGGAGCCTCGCTCCTCGCTCAGACAGATTCTTATAAGCTTTCCTTTTTTGCCAAATCGATGTAGCAATCTTTTTTGGAAGCCAATACATCTTCCTGAAAAGAGGATTTCGTTTTAAAAATTTGAACGCCTGCTTTCAGTAACTCAGTACCCTTGAACAGGCAGCGTAAGGAAAATGCTGAAAGAAGGGATGAACGAAGTACATAAATAAAAATGAATGGCTGTGATTTTGATATATAAACTTCCATGTATGTCCTTTTTCAGGTCTCAGATATCATTAATAAGTTATCAAACCAAAATTGACATTTTCCGTTTACCTTTGCACTTGTGAAAGTCATTCGGTTCATATTGGCTCTATATATAATGTCCATGTCGGTCTATCCGTGCAGTGACAACCATACTTGCCTGGATGAACAGCGCAAAGGGCTTTCTGCCGTTAACCAGGGCAATCATGAACACAGCAGTTCAGAGCAAGACCTCTGTACTCCTTTTTGTAACTGCACTTGCTGTGCGGCCCATGTTCAGGTCAGCAAACTGACAAATACAAACTTCATTTACCCTTTTCACAATACAGGGTTAATCACTCTCTACATGGAAAAGCCTCTACTCAACAGGAGCAATTCCATCTGGCAGCCGCCCAAAATCTAAGCCTTTTTCCCTTACTTCTTTAGGAATCAGTTTGCTGAAGGCATTCGTGCCTCCGGTATTCTATCATTCAGGCTTTCGTGAAAAAAATTAGCAACAAAAGGAAAAAGCATAAGAGCAAGGTCGGGCTGATTGTACAGTACATCATCGTTATTCTATTGTGCCTCTCGCTCCTCTTACTTGGAATCATCAGTGCGGTGATTCCGCATATAAACATTAACGATAAACCTTAGCAATAAATGTTAGACAAGATCATTCACTACTCAATAAATAATAAACTGGTAATCGGCCTGTTGACACTCGGCCTCATTGCCTGGGGGAGTTATTCATTGACACAACTTCCCATTGATGCAGTACCAGACATCACCAATAACCAGGTTCAAATTTTAACTATAGCGCCATCTCAATC
>CAZNCO010000178.1:0-8179 GCA_964571345.1 uncultured Ohtaekwangia sp. | reverse complement strand
GAATATCACAGATGGCCACTACCTCTACGTCATCCCGATCGAGAGCCAACTCTAAGTGATTTTGGCCGCGCGCGCCTACACCAATAAAGCCAAGTCTCACTTTTCCGTCATCTTTAGCTAATAGAGATGAAGATGGAAGGATGGAGAATGCTGCGCCTGCCAGTGCTGATGTTTTGATAAAGTCTCTGCGAGATGGTTTCATATGTTAGTAATTATTTTTTAAAGTCATGTGGAATGGCCATATCATCATAACGTTGCGTGTAAAGTGTTTTAACGACCATTTTTCTTTTTATTAACGAGCTTCTTCTTTAACAAATCAATACCTAAAATTAGCAAGTAGAACGAAGCTGCAAATAGTAAAATATACAGGAGGTTTATTTCTCCTGCGTTTTTTAGAATGTAACGTACGATGAGAAGCTGAGAAATCATATCGCTACAGCGCTACTATCAAAGCATTATAGAGATTAATCATTGCTTCAATATCTTTTTTATGGACTTTTTCATGAGGTGTGTGAGCGGCTTCTTCCGGAGCTCCGACAAAGCACCAATCGAATGGGAGAGGGCTGCGTTGTAATTCCCCACCATCGCTGCTGCCGCTTCCTTCCACTTCCAGTTGGTAGGGGATCTTGTTTTTTTCTGCGATGGAAATAATTTTTTGAATGAAACTTTTTCTTGGAATGTTTCGATCGCGCAACGAAATGACAACGCCTTGTCCATGATCAACGCCATCGGTTACCCAGGTAATATCTGAGATAAGCGCTTGTCGAACCTTCCATTTTTTATAAATGAAATCTGCCAGGTAAGGAACGGAGCCACCGCCATGTTCTTCCCAGCAACTGAAAACAATGATCCCATCTTTTAATGTTTCTGCCACTTTCAATGCGTTGAAAATTCCAAGTCGATTGTCCAGATAAGGTGATTGTATGAAATCATCTGTTTCACGAAAGTGTGGTTTGTAAATCATTGTCGTGCCGCGATCAATCGGCCGTCCAAATTTATAGAGTGCATGATTTTCTTTATCGTATTCCAATTCGCATTCAATCGGGCCGCGACTGTCATGGCCTACCAATTTGGTTCCGGCTTCTGCATCGGGGCTTCCAATGGTAATCAGCTGATTGAAGTAACGAACGGTAAAGCCAATCACATCCATGTGTGCGAAGATGGCGGTGCGAGGTTTTCCAAATTTCAACACAATACAATCCTGGAACTCTTCACCCTCAAATACCTGGGGCTTGCTCACCCAATTCTTCTTTTCTTTTTTAATGTAATTCAACAGGAATTCCTTCATACTCAACTCATGGCCGGAGGGGGAATGTACCTCACACAGGTTTTTCAGTAAATCAAATGATCGGGAACCCAATAATTTTTTTGCCATGACGTCAATTAGTTTGTGCAACTTTATCTTAAATTTTCAACAGTTAAAAATAACTATGGAAGTATTTGAGTTGAACCGCCAAAATTCTGTTTCACACCACTTCTTAGCCGAGCTTCGTGATGTAAACACACAAAACGATCGGCTTCGCTTTCGCAAGAATCTGGAACGCTTGGGTGAGATTATGGCCTACGAAATTTCGAAGTCGTTCGAATACAAAACTTCAACGATTCAAACACCATTGGCGTCAGTAGATGTAAACAAGGCTGAATTGCCGGTGATCATTACAGTGCTGCGGGCCGGGCTGCCATATTTTGAGGGCTTTCTTAATTTTTTTGATGGAGCGGATTGCGGCTTTATTGGAGCGTATCGCAAAGAAGGAAAAGAAATAACGGTAAATCTGGATTACCTGGCGTGCCCTTCGTTGGAAGGAAGAGATATTATTTTGGTAGATCCTATGCTTGCAACGGGTAATTCTATTGTCAGATCCTGGAATGCTTTGCTGAAGCATGGAAAACCTGCTCATATTTACATCGCCACACTGGTGGCTGCACCGGAGGGAATTGAAAAAATTAAAAGCGAATTGGATGCATCCGCGTCTTTGTGGACAGTGTCCATTGATAAGAGTTTGAACAAAGATTTTTATATTGTGCCTGGCCTGGGCGATGCAGGAGATTTAAGTTTTGGGGAAAAAATGTAACCACTGTAGTTGGTAATCATGCGCGAAGAGTTACTAAAGGCAATACCTGTTTTTTTATCAAGTGCACTCAAATTTATTTTTGGTCCACTTGAAGGCTATGGATTAAAACTTCATTTCCTTACCACCATTCTTGCAACTGTAGGTGGGATGATGACTAGTGTAGTGATCTTTACTTATTTTGGTGATTGGCTGCGGCAACGATTTTTGAGAAAAATCTTTCAGAAAAAAGACAGTAAAGCACCCATTGGTAGAACGGCAGTGCTAATCAGGAAATATGGACTAGGGGGAGTAGCCTTTCTGACACCATTGTTTCTGACACCCATTGGAGGAACGATCTTAGCCGTTGGTCTCGGCAAACCCAAAGAAAAAATTTTACTATATATGCTGATCAGCGCAGTAGCTTGGGCATTAGTATTTACAAGTATTATTTATTTTATAGGGTACAAGGTGTTGCCTGATTTTATTAAGTAATAGGTATACACAATTCGTGAGTATTAAATTGATTCATCAGGCAGAACTTCTATATCTCTGATCAAGACTTTCTTAGAGATGGCTTGCCCGGTTTTTGTTGCAGCCAGACCCCCAAGGGCTGTTTCTTTGTATCTTGTTTCCATGCTTGCCCCAATTTCTCCCATTGCTTCGATCACTTCATCTACCGGAATCACACTGCTCACATTTGCTAAAGCAATTTGAGCAGAGGAGTTGGCGATAGCCGCTGCACTTGCGTTGCGCACAACGCAGGGTACTTCAACTAATCCGGCAACAGGATCACAGACCAATCCAAGCATGCATTGAATGGTAATGGCTACTGCATTAAAAACCTGGTCGATGTTTCCACCGAGTACGTATACAATCGCCCCGGCACCCATTGCTGCTGCTGTTCCTGTCTCTGCCTGACAGCCTCCCACCGCTCCGGCAATAGACGCTTTTTGTTCAATGATAATGGCGATTCCTGCAGCTACCATCATCGCTTCAATTATTTTTTGATCATTGGTGTGATGAATTTCCTGCAACGTATAAAGCACGCCTGGCATAATACCGCTGGCCCCTGCTGTAGGCGCTGCCACTACACGCCCCATACACGAGTTTACTTCTTTGGCAGCAAGTGCGCGCGAAATCAATTTTTGAAACTCGGGTGACAATACCGGGGTAGGATAGTTATAAACTTTTTTTGCTCCATTGTTGATCATTCCCGAACGAGAGGTCATGTCTTCTTCCAGTCCACTGCGCACCGCTTCTTTCATTACTGTCCAGGCACGCATCAGACCATCGATCACTTCTTTTTCAGAACGACCTTTCTGATCGTATTCATATTCTGACACTGTCTGCGCCAGCGTGAACTTCTTTTCTTCACAATATTTTTTCCAACCATCGAACGATTCAAACAGGTACGCCATAATTTTTTAAGATTCCTAACGCAAGTTAGTAAACTGAAGCGATAGTTGAATTACAGTTAGGAAACGGGCTTTTTTTATGATCACCGTTTGTCATATTACTGGGCCTCTTTTTGGTTTAACAGTTTTCAACCCTACTTTTGCAAGTAATTGTGAGAAGATCAGCCTTCCATATTGCCTCAGCCTTGTTTTTAATCGGCAGTTTGCTGTTTACGCAGCTTGCTGTCAATTTTTTTCACCGTAATCACAATGTTCACGAGGTAAAAGCAAAAGGCTCTCAAAAGAATGCGGCTGCTGAATTTCACCAGCATGGGGAGCATTGTACCATCTGTACCATTGACTTTTTCAATCACGCATTCGTACATTCTGAGTTTCAGGGCCTGGTTTCTTTTCACACCGCGGATGTCATTGCTTCATCAGTTTCTTCTTTCCTAGGAATAACCAATTCCTTTTTTAGAGGTCGGGCGCCTCCGGTACTCTTCATTTAATTAAGTCTCTCCTTCGATTTCTTAGTCCATTCATTGCGTTTAAGGGCATGTTTCATTTTTTAATTGAATTATTATTAAATTTATCTAAAAAATTATTTAGGCGTGTCTAAAATATGAAGACTTCCATTTTTGCACTGTGTCTTTTAATGAGTAGTTTGATAACATCTGCACAGCGGCTTGTGTCTGGCACGGTGCGCGATGCAGAGACGGAGCGACCGTTGCCGGGTTCTTCTGTGTTGATCTTAAGTTCCCACCAGGGTACGGTGACCGACATTTATGGAAAATTTCTGGTGAAGGTGAAGGAGGGTGAAAAACTTGTGATTTCCTACCTCGGTTTTCAAACAGATACTGTAAAAGTTGAAGGCCTGAAAGATGAGCTAGAGATTCTTTTGAAACCAACGGAACAAATGTTAGAGGAAGTTGCCATCACTGCTATTTCAAAGGCCACTTTGGTGAAAGAGAATCCGATTTCTGTGAGCACAGTTAGCCCGAAAATGATTGAGCGCGCCAATGAGAATAATGTAATGGACGCACTATCTAAGAACACTCCAGGTTTAAGTGTACTCAAAACCGGCCCGAATATTTCGAAACCCTTTATACGGGGAATGGGATTTAATCGAGTGCTCACCGTTTACGATGGCGTGCGACAGGAAGGCCAGCAATGGGGTGGTGAACACGGTCTGGAAGTTGATAACTATAATATTGAACGTGCGGAAGTTATCAAAGGTCCTGCGAGTTTGGTGTATGGCTCCGATGCATTAGCGGGTGTAGTTAGCCTTTTGCCATATATTCCAAAAGATACAGATAGAAAAATGCGAGGTCGTGTGATCTCCGAATATCAGAGTAATAATGGCCTTGTCGGGAATGGTTTTCGACTTTCTTACGGGAGTGAACGATGGCTATGGATGGTGCGCGGATCTTATCGTTTTGCAAAAAATTATGCAAACCAGGTTGATGGTCCAGTTTACAACACGGGTTTTCAGGAAAAGAATTTATCTGCGTTGATCGGCTTCAAAAGTGAGAGTGGACATACACACATTAATTTTACGTTGTATGACAACCTTCAGGGAATTCCGGATGGTAGCAGAGATTCGCTCACGCGAAAATTTACGAAGCAGATTTATGAAGGGGATCAGGATTATATTAAAAATCGACCCGTGGTTTCTGATGCCGAATTGAATTCATACACGTTAAGCCCGCTTCACCAGCGCATTCAACATTATCGTGCTTATGTCAATAGTCACTACCATGCTGGCAAAGGTGATATCAATGCTTTGTTGGCGTTCACGCAAAATGTGAGACGAGAATTCAACCATCCAACCGCACCTACGCAGGCAGGTACCTATTTGCAGTTGAATACAATCAACTATAACGTGCGATACAATGCGCCTGAATTCTCAGATGTAGAAACTTCGGTGGGTATCAACGGTATGTTTCAAAATAATACTATAAAAGATGCTACCAATTTTCCCGTTCCAAATTATGATCTCACTGACTTTGGATTGTTCGCTGTAGCGAAATGGAAGAAGGATCGTTGGACCGTAGGCGGTGGAGCCCGCTATGATCTACGCGCCATTCATTCGTATGATTTTTATTCCCGAACCGATGCTTCCGGATTTGATCGTGAAGTTTTTGTTCCAGATACTGTGGGAGCTACTCGCCAATTTTCTAGTGCAAGTCAATCTTTCAATGGACTTTCTTTGAGTGCCGGGTTCACCTATCAGTTCAATGCAAGATGGAGCTTGAAATTTAATTTCTCGCGTGGCTATCGTGCCCCAAGTATTTCTGAGATGGCTGCAAATGGCCTTGATGCGGGAGCTCACATTATTTACATCGGCAACAAGAATTTTGAGTCCGAGTTCAGCTGGCAGCAGGATGTTGGTGTCTTTGCAAGCGATCAAAACTATACAGCTTCGTTGAGTTTATTCAACAAGAACATTCAAAATTATATTTACCTCAATCAGGTAACGGATGGATTTGGTCAGCCGCTAAAAGATGCGCAGGGCAACCGCACGTTTCAATATCAGCAGTCATCGGCACAGCTGTATGGTTTAGAGGCTACATTTGATCTTCATCCAACTTCACTCAAAGGTTTTTCGTGGACCAATCAGTTTGCTCTATGTTATGGTTTCAATCGAAAGAAGGAGTTTGAGGGAACTGCTACTCAAGGCGAATACTTACCTTTTATTCCTCCTCCGCATCTGCAGAGTTCTGTTGCTTATGAACGCCCCGTAAAATTGAGTTGGTTTTCATCGCTTCATGGGTCATTAGAGTGGGAATACACCGCTAACCAAAATCGTTACCTCGCCTTGTTTGATACAGAGAGCAGAACACCCGGCTATTCCCTGGTGAATGCGGGAATTGGACTTGACGCTTCTTCTGACAAACGGGTGGGATGGCAACTTCAGTTTCAGGTAAATAACCTTTTTGATGTCGCATATCAATCCAACCTTAGCCGTTTAAAATATTTCGAATACTATAACCAGTCCTCCACAGGTCGTTATGGCATTTATAGTATGGGCAGAAATTTTTGTATCAAATTGATTTTTACTTTTTAAAAAGCAATTTTCATATTGTAAAATGTCAATGAAGTTTCCTGATCATTTTAAGGTTTGGATAAATGGAGATGACACTGAGTTTAAAACAACAAATTAAAATGAAAAGAAAACTATTACTACTCCTGACTTTTGGATACTTCGGAATGTTTGCTCAATCGCAGCAAGATCAGCAGTCGATCAAAGAGATTTTCGATGAGGAATTGAAGAATGGAAAATCCTATTCAATGCTGTATGAATTATGTACAAAGATTGGCCCGCGTCTTTCCGGGTCACCTGGTGCTGCGGCAGCGGTGGAATGGAGTCGTCATATTATGGAAGACTATGGGTTCGATTCGGTATGGCTACAACCTGTAATGGTTCCACATTGGGTGCGCGGTCAACAAGAAGTGGCGCGTGTGATCAACTCTAAAAAGATGGGCACGATAAGTTTGAGTGTATGTTCTCTTGGAGGCTCTGTGGGTACTGGACCATCAGGAGTTTCGGCCTCAATCATCGAAGTGAAAAGCTTTGATGAACTAAAATCGCTTGGGATGAAGAATGTTCAGGGTAAGATTGTGTTCTTCAATCGCCCGATGGATCCAACCAAGATAAAGACATTTCAGGCATATGGTGGTGCGGTAGATCAGCGAGGGAGTGGTGCCATTGAAGCAGCAAAGTTAGGAGCGATTGCTGTGATCGTTCGTTCAATGGGTTTGAACCAGGAAGATTATCCTCATACCGGTGGTATGCGTTATGCAGAGGGCGTAAATAAAATTCCAGCAATCGCGGTAAGCACCAAACATGCTGATTTGCTTTCGCGATTGGTGAAAGAAGAAAAGGATTTACAAGTGTACATCGAGACCCATTCACAGATTTTGGAAGATGCGCCATCCTTCAACGTGATCGGGCAGATTAACGGTACTGAATACAAAGATGAAATTATCGACATTGGCGGTCACCTGGATTCATGGGACCTTGCGCAAGGCGCACACGATGATGGAACGGGTTGCGTTCAGTCGATTGAAGTGTTGAGATTATTCAGGGCCTTGTGTATAAAACCTAAGCGAACCATTCGTGCTGTTATGTTTATGAATGAAGAGAATGGCTTGCGCGGAGGAACGAAGTATGCAGAGATTGCCAAAGCAAAGAATGAGAAACATATCGTTGCAATTGAATCAGACGAAGGCGGATTTACACCCAGAGGTTTTGGGATGTCAGGCGACTCAAATGCAAGATCTAAAATCAGAAACTGGAAAAGTTTATTCGAACAATATGGCCTCACAGATTTTGAATCGGAGGGAGGCGGAGCAGATATTGGCCCGCTGGCATCTCAAGGTACGTTGATGATTGGCTACATGCCGGATTCACAACGTTATTTTGATATCCATCACACGCCAGAAGATACAATTGATAAAGTAAACAAACGCGAACTGGAACTTGGCGCAGCATCGATGGCGTCTCTTGTATTCTTGATTGATAAGTATGGCGTGAAGTAATGCGCTCAGCTTAAAAGCTTTTCATCGGGTGAAGTCCTTTTTTCGATATTCCGGGTTGGGATATTTATAAAAGCCTTCGCCCGATTTTTCTCCCAATTTCCCCTGATCGATATAACTCTTTAAGAGCGAAGCAAACGCGACCGATGCTCGATCTTTTTGACCTTGTGTGACGTGCCAGGCTGTGTCTAATCC
>CAZNCO010000177.1:0-8235 GCA_964571345.1 uncultured Ohtaekwangia sp. | reverse complement strand
AGATACAGGCGTGGGCATGACTGAGGAACAAAGCTCTTCATTATTTGAAGCCACTGTTCCAAGTACCAGAGGCACCGCCAACGAACGAGGTATTGGCCTTGGCCTTCTCTTGTGCAAGGAACTGATCGAAAAAAATGGCGGTTCAATTCGCGTAGTCAGCCAGTTGGGAGAAGGAAGTAACTTTATTTTCAGTATTCCTAAAGGGAAATAAATTTTTAATAAAATTTAAAACTTATCAGCTTACATGTCCTGCTAAGCAAGAGTATTAACTCAGTTTTTTTAAATATCGGCTAGTGTCAATCTCAGCTTCAAGCTCATGTAAAAGATTATTCAATCCGTAATAGGTGCGATTGATGTAGAGTGCATCTTTCACTCCTCTTGCCTTTTTCGACTCTCTAAATTCTCTCATTGTTGAAATTTCGGCTCCAAACTTGAAGAGATCATCGAAATAGGATCTATCTGAGAAGTCAAAAGAACTAGCGCGAAAAGGCCTACCGAGTAATTCAACTAATTTCAGAAATATGTCCGTAAAAAATTTCTTCTCAGCGGCAGTATCATCCTTGTAGATAAACCGCAATTCATGGAATACTTTGTCCTGCAATTGCTTGTCCACCAATATTTTTTTATCAAGCAGCTGAAAGTAAACTTTATAAAAGTCAGCAGGAATAACTTTCACACATCCAAAATCAATCACACCGAGTTTACGATCAGGAGTGATGATAAAATTTCCCGGATGCGGATCTGCATGCAGCGCACGGAGAGTATGAATCTGGTAGTGATAGAAATCCCACATGGCCTGGCCAATGCGTTGTCTCTCTTGTTTACTTCCGGATTTTCCTTTTAAGAATTCGCCTAATGGTTCCCCTTCTATCCAATCCATCGTAAGGATTTTTGCAGAAGACCATTTTGGATAGTAGGTAGGAAATACAAGATTAGGAATCTCTCCGCATTGCTTTGAGAGCTCCATAGAGCGTTTCAACTCAAGCGAATAGTCAGCCTCTTCAGTAAGTCTTACTTGAACCTCCTGTATGAACTCATTGTAGTCAGTGGGATTTATTTTAAACATCCGCAAAGCAATGGGCTTCACCATCGCAAGGTCACTTTTGATTGTGTCGCCTACTCCGGGATATTGAATCTTAACAGCAAACTTCTTCCCTTTTAACGTTGCTTGGTGAACTTGCCCCATAGAAGCCGCATTAACAGCAGAACTTGTGAACGTATCAAATATCTCTGACGGTTTCTTTCCAAAGTGCTGTTCAAATGTTTTTACCACTAAAGGATAGGAAAGTGGAGGGGCACTGTATTGCGCCATGGCAAACTGTTGCTGGTAAGCAGTGGGCAACAAATTCTTATCCATGCTCAGCATCTGTGCCACTTTGAGTGCGCTGCCTTTGAGCTGACTCAGGGATTGATAAATGTCGTTGGCATTATCCTGATGCAATTCTTCCTTGGAGACAGAAGAGTTTATCAGTTTCTTACCATAGTGCTTCAAATAGTTGGCACCAATCTTTGCTCCCGTACCAACAAACTTCGTTGCCCGGTGCATTTTGGTCACCGGAATTTTGTCTTGCTCCTTCAACCCCGCCATGTCAATTTTTTGATGTTTGATATAAGAACTTTCCAAAGTCAATCGCATTATCCAGGATACCTTTTCCAATTAGATCAAAAGCCAGGTTCACAGACTTTTCAATTGCAGCATCTGTTTTCTCAAAGTCAGGACTTTGGTCGTGTGCCCAAAATTGGAGAATGAAAAGAAAATGCATCCAAAGAAGATGATGATATTGCTGATCGAGTAAAGGCCGTTTGGCGATATCGCCAGATTGCATGCCTCCTTCAATGACGGGTTTTGCCCAATCCATAAAAGCTTGATGAAATCCTTTCAGGAATTCTGGAAGGATAGCCGGATTTTTCCAGGACTTAAGTTGATGCGTCAAAAAACTCCTGTCACTTTTTAAAGCCTCTGCCAAAGAGAAATAAAAAGTTAGAATCTTCTCACGCGAAGTAAAAGAGGCGTAATCTTTATCGCCATTTAACTTCCCAGTCACTTCTTCGAGATGGTCGCTCCATACCGCCTTTTCGATAGACTCAAACGATCCAAAATGCTTATAAAATTCTGGCTCTTTGATGCCAAGCTCCTTGCAAAATGCAAAAACCGAAGCCGGACGCTTGCCTTCTGTCAGAATCGCTTCACGATAAGATTCTTTAATAGCCTCACGCGTGGATTTTGAGGCTTTTGCGGAAGTTTTCTTTGCTTTTTCCATACTTTTCTATTAACAGATTTTTTGAAAATAGGTTTGCTTTGCAGGTAAAATGATTTGATTAATTTCGACACGCATGAAGGCTTTGATTTATACTGTTTTGTTGGCTACAATCAGTTGTTCAACCTGGGCTCAGAGAGGAAACCAAAAGGCAGCAACTTTCTTTGAAAAAGGAGAAGATGCGTTCCGAAAAGGAAACTACAAAACAGCTCTTGCCCATTACAACGAATGTCTGCGTTTAGATGCCTTTTATATGGAAGCTTATTACTCGCGTGCTATGGTACGTGAAAAATTAGGCGATGCCAAAGGCGCTCTAACTGATTACAACATCTACCTTGAATCAAAACCCAAAAATTCTGAGGCGCTTTTCACGCGCGGGCTGCTACGCTATCAATACGGCCAATGGGCGATGGCGCGAGAAGACTTTATGGCGATTCTAAAATCTCCCCCCTCGGAGACCAACACTGTTTTCTATGCAACGGGAAAAGAGAACGGAAATGCTGTAACGACCATGCGTAGCCAAGGCATCAAGCCGATGATGTATAACTACCTCGCTATGGTAGATACCAAGATGAAAAACTACAAACGAGCAACGCAATATCTTGATTCAGCCATTCAATCCAATGCCAAGGAGCAGGAGTTCTTCATCAATCGCGCCTATGCCTATCAAATGCTGGGCGACACAACCAGGTCAATTGCAGATTATCAGAAAGCACTTGAGCTAAATTCAGATAGCGGTCTCGCCAGGCACAATCTGGCAGTGCTCACTGCTAAAAAAGGAGACTTGAAAGAAACTGAGAGGCTGCTTACGGAAGCTATCGAAAAAAATCCGGGCATGGCATTTTCGTATTCAGAACGGGGATTCAACCGGATGGAACAGAAGAATTACAAAGGCGCACTTAGCGACTATAATGAAGCGATCAAATTAGATCCAAAAGATATTGACAATTGGCTGAACCGGGCAATGATAAAAGAAAAGCTGAAAGACACCAATGGGGCTATTGCCGATTATGCCGAAGCCATCAAAATCAAAAGTGACTATGAGAAAGTATGGCTCAACCGCGGCAACCTGATGTACAAATTAAATCGTCTGAAGGAAGCCATCGAAGATTATACAGTCGCTATTACTTATTACCCGGATTATGGAAACGCTTATTATAACCGCGCACTTGCTCACCAGAAAAGTGCTAACCTGAAAGAGGCGTGCAAAGACCTATTAAAAGCTCAGGCACTTGGCATTATTGTTGAAAAGAAAGTAAGCCAGGTAATTTGTAAGTAACTTTGTAAAATGATAAGAGCCCTGCTTCGCTGGATTTTCAGCGCATTAGTATTTCTGCTGGTTTTGTTTTTCATATTATTCTCCCCTGTAGATAATGACCCGATAGAGGCGAAAGCGTTTTATAAAACCACATTAGCGCAATTAGATACTTTTCGTTTTGAACGAAGGCCTGCAACCACTGCCACCAAAACTGCATGGTTTAAAGTAAACATCACCCCTTCGTTTCCAATGCCAATGGCTGGTTATGCTCCACGTGATCACTTTGATTCCGTGCACGACTCGGTTTTTGTCAGAGGCTTGGTAATCACCAACGGCAATGCAAGTGTATTCTTTATCTCTGCCGATCTGCTGATCTTCCCTCCTGCTCTGAAAGAAAAAATAATCACAAAATATCAACCTCAAAATGCCCAATACTATTTTATGGCAAGTCATGCGCATAGCAGTCTTGGCACATGGGACGACAGCATTGTAGGAAATCTGATTCTCGGTTCTTTTAATGATGCCTACTGGAATCAGGTTGCAGATAATGTTACATCAAAACTAAAAGATGCCCAACAGCACCTGATTCCATCGAAGATTTCATACCTAGAGCCCGATGCAAAAGAGTTTGTAGAAAACCGCCTGGATTATCAGCATGGTGCAGTCGATGGAAAAGTGAGGTCAATTAAAATTATACGTAGCGATAGTTCAAGGGCGATCTGGATGACCTTCAGCGCACACCCAACTAACATTAGCCACTTAAGTCTAACCTTGTCGGGAGATTATCCGAATGCCTTGCTTAAAAAAGCAGAGCAAGACTTTGATTTTGCCATGTTTGGAACGGGCATGGTAGGCAGTCATCGCGTGAAGGGAATGGAGAAAAGAGAATTTGAAATGTGTGATGAGCTTGCAGATAAACTCTACAATAAAATTAAATCAGCTCCCGAGCTTAAATTGAAAGACTCCATTTTCATGAGTATCGCTTCAATCCCTGTAGAATATGGAAAAAGCCAGATGCATGTGCTTCAAAATTTCGCTGTGAGAGACTGGGCATTCAGAGGTCTGCTTAGGTCTCTCCAAGGAGACATCACATACTGCAAACTAGGACCTATCATTTTCCTTGGAACCCCTTGCGATTTCTCCGGTGAAATTTTCACAGAAGAAAAACTCGGGGAATTAGCCGAAGCAAATGGTGAAAAACTATTTATCACTAGCTTCAATGGTGACTACACTGGCTACATTTCTTGTGACAAGCATTATGGGCACAGCGAACAAGAAGAAGTGATGGCACTGAATTGGGTGGGACCGCACTTCGGAAAATACTACTCCGACATTATCAAGGAAATTATAGCTAAGAGTGATACACAAAATTTACCTCTTACACACTAGAGAGTATTCCGTCCTTTCTTAGCAATATTGCTAATTCTTTGCAGGCCTGTTTTTAAAAAACCTTTTCTTCTTGTTAGCTCTTTGCTGATGTCCATTTGAAGTACGCTGACGCACCGGATGATATTCGAAGCTAGGACCAAGTCCTTCTGGCAGCGCAGTCTTCTCAATCTCTCTTCCAATCAAGCGTTCTATCCGATGAAACTTTACTTGATCCGCAGGGTTGATAAAAGTAATTGCCACCCCTGTGCTCTCCGCTCTTGCTGTACGACCAATGCGATGAATGTAATCTTCGGGATCAGGTGGCACATCGTAATTTACAACAAGACCAATACCGTCTACATCAATACCACGTGAAAGCACATCAGTGCCAATCAAAAGCTTCAATTGCTTGTTCTTAAAATCTCGAAGAATTACTTCGCGCTCGTTTTGCTCAAGATCCGAGTGAATTGATTTGATTGGTAACCCCATCTTTTGCAAGGTCCTGTCCAGCCTTTTTACATTCTCCTTGGTAGAGGCAAAGATGATCACGCTATTAAAATCTTGCTCCTTTAAAATATGCGTGAGTAGTTTTTCTTTCTGATCATCCAGGGCAAGGTATGCGCGCTGAATAATTCCCTCGGCTGGTTTGGAGATAGCAATATTAATTTCTTTCGGGGTTCTCAAGATCTTTCCTGCCAAAGCTCTGATCTTGGGCGGCATTGTGGCAGAGAATAATAACGTCTGCCGGTTCTCCGGGAGGTACTTAATGATCCGAATGATGTCATCGTGAAAACCCATGTCAAGCATTCGATCCGCTTCATCCAGCACAAGATGCTCTACATGGCTCAACTTAATTGCACCTGACGCTAATTGTGCTATCAGCCTTCCAGGAGTTGCTATAATAATGTCCACACCTGCTTCCAAAGCTTTTTTCTGCTGATCCCATACCGCGCCATCACCTCCACCATAAACCGGAATTGAACTCACACCAGTATAATACGCAAATCCCTCAACCTGCTGATCGATTTGCTGTGCCAGCTCGCGCGTGGGAGCGATGATCACCGTGTTAAGGTGGCGTTTTTCAGAATGGATGATGTTGTTCAAAATCGGGAGCAGGTATGCGGCTGTTTTACCAGTACCAGTTTGTGCGCAGGCGATCAGATCTTCCCGGTTTAAAATAGTTGGGATTGCTTGCTCCTGAATGGGGGTTGGCTTTTGATACCCCATCGACTCGAGGCCCTCCATAAGTCGGGCGTCAAGTTTAAAATCTTCGAAAGACAATTGAATGTAATTATTTAAGTTTCAAAACGATGCAAGGTACAACAAATCCAAGTAAGGCAAAACCTACTGCCTGCGCCTGCCATACTTCCTGCGCATGTTCACGCCATGGATTGCCTTTTTCAGCCATTCGAAGTAGAGCGCAATGTACAGAAACACCGTCATTGACCAGATCACCGTCACATTGAAGTAAAGCGTGTCTACCTTCCTCCCGGCTAAGTGTTTTGTTGGTATGTAAAAATTATCGCGGAAGTCGAGCCAGTAATCTGGACGGTGATCATCAAAGTAAATCGGATAAATTTTTTGAACCAACTCCCCATCCCATTCTACAATACGAAGTGGCTCCATTGTATTCTCTACCATTCGTGTTACGGCTTCGTTCTGATATTTATCACGCAGATGATTGAAAGCTGCACGTTTCTGCTCGTCATCCGTCAGTTCCTGCATTAACTTCTCCCGTTCTTTTACCGCATTCTCATACCGCAGGTTATAATATTCATTCAATGTGTTTAGAAACTTATTCGTTGCCTGATAAGCAGCCGAATCAAATTTCCCGATCTCCAATTTATCAAGGTATTCAAAATTTGCCTGACTTATCCCATTCAGTTCATTTGCAATTTCATTTTTCAACAAGCCAAGCGTGCTTATCATTTTTGCATCATTTTTATTACTCCAGCTTTCGCGATTGTTGATAACGTAGGCCAATCTGGATTTCAATTCAGGTACATAATACTTTCTTTTGTATTGAGCTATAGATCGCTTTTGGTCAAGTTTGTAAAACTTCTTTTCGATAGGATTATCCTTGAACTGCGTTACCATATACGCTTCAAATGCCCATCGGGATGCCATCATCTCCCCCAGTAATGGAATACCATTTGGGGTTCCTACTCTTGGATTAAACTTATCAAAGCTTATCACTACACCGCTCAACAACAATTGGGGAATGATTAGGATAGGGATCAAAATATAGATCGTAACCGCAGAATCAAACGCTGACGATATATTCAACCCTAAGACATTTGCAAAACAGGAGCACGAGAAAAGAATAAGCCAATATCGCAATTCTCCGAAAGGAATTTCAAGCAATGTATTTCCGACCAGGATAAATGTTACCGTTTGTATTCCGGAAAGAAAAAAGAGAATCAAGATCTTAGATACAAAGTAACTGCTTCGACTCAAGTGAATAAATTTCTCACGCTTCAAAATTTTCCGGTCACGGAATATCTCTTCGGCACTTACAATGAGTCCCACAAACAGAGCTACCACTATACTCATGAAAAAATAAACCGGAATGTTATCGTTCTTATAGAATGTATAGACGGGCTTCTCCACTCCGATAGCATCGTAATACTTAACAAAGTATCCGATAAATAACGCTAACAAAGGTGTAAGGGCCAGATTCACGCGAATGTATTGCTTGTTCGCAATTTTGGATTTCACATCGCGAAGAATAAATATCTTCAATTGCCCAAACCAATTAGGGATTTTCTGAACGGCAGGCAACTCAGCGCTTACTTCTTCAATCTTAGGAATCTTGATTTTCTTCTTGAAGTATTGATACCATTGGCCAGGAGAAACCTTTCGGGTGTTGGTAAGTCGGCCGTATTCATTCACAACACGCGTTTCAATGATGTTAAAAATCTGCTCCGGATTAATGTTACCGCACTCTGGGCATGCACCTGGAGTTTTATTGGCAGCATTAATCATATCCTGAAAATAATTCACGGACTCTACCGGGTTGCCGTAGTAAATCTGAAATCCACCAACATCCAAAATGATAAGTGTGTCAAACATCTTGAAAATGTCAGAAGATGGTTGATGGATCACTACAAAAATCATTTTTCCACGCAGTGCCAATTCCTTCAGCAAATCCATGATGCTTTCGGAATCTCGCGAAGAAAGACCGGAAGTCGGTTCGTCCACAAACAAAATCGAGGGCTCACGAAGCAACTCTAATCCAATGTTTAACCGCTTGCGCTGCCCCCCACTGATCGTCTTCTGCATCACCGAGCCCACACGCAAGTCTTTTATTTCCAATAGGCCTAAATTAGTAAGCACACGATCCGACAACTC
>CAZNCO010000176.1:0-8332 GCA_964571345.1 uncultured Ohtaekwangia sp. | reverse complement strand
ACATACAAGAGGAACAGAAAAATGATATTCTCGGAGTGTTCAAAGATTTAGGTCTTATGTTCTACCTGGTGCTTTCTGGCGGTAGTGATATAAAGGATTGTGTCGATTATGCTCAAGAAATGAAAAAAATAAAAGGCATTGAAAAACTGGTGCGTGTAGTGGCCAACGAACACCATGGTGGAGTCAATGGAAAATCAGTTAAGGAATATTCTCACGCTGATATTCAAATTACTTCACTTCACGATGATCAGAGCAGCGAAGGTCAACGTGAATGGAATGAATATATGAATAACGGTGTCGTTTATTCTGATATCGAAGCTATGACCGTGATCAGAAAGAGGCGGATAGTTTCTTATCTCGATTCGATTTTCGCTCAGTTTGCCGATTAATCTTTGTTCTTATGGCAATGTTGAAAGAAGAGCAGAAAGCCCTGCGTGATCACATAGAACGCACGTATGGAATCCGTCTCCGGGAAGATGACGAGATGCTGCCTGTTTTACACTTCATTCATGAAGAAGCCAATAAGGTTTTGGCTGTTCACGATGAAATAAAAAAACAGGTTGAACAGGCAAACTCGTTATCGGAGGAAATGAAAATTGCAGCACAAAAAATTTTCATGGAGTCTTCCGAAAAGTTTAAGGAGTTATACATACAAGCGGGAAAGAACTTTCAAATTGTCCAAGAAAAGACACGTAGTGATTTATCGAGCATTCCGCAGCTGGTGGCCGATTTGAAAAAGGCGGTCGCTGCTGTGCCGGTGATTCCTTCTGAAATCAAAACTATACAAGAGAGAAGGTTTGAGACCGGCACACAAAAATTTCTCTGGGGCTACTTCATGATCTCTGTTTTAATAATTGCTATTTCAATAGCAAGTGCCTTTTACTATCGGGAAGAAACGCAAAGGGTCATTAAAGAAACTAAGGCTGAAAAGGTGGAGTGGTTAACTCGCTTCTACATTCAAATGAGAATTGAGGCCCCTAATGCAACTCAAAAATTCATCGAAAAAAATCCTGAAATAAAATGAAACCATTGTTTATTGTTTTCCTCGCCATGCCTACAGTGCTGGCTTTGATTTTTTACCGTTTCACTCTGGCCAAATATTACATTGCGTTCAGTGTTCCCGGCCTTTCATTAATTCTTAACAAGAAATATCTCGTTGGAATTGTCTTCATTCTTTTGCAAGTGTTGTTTTTTGTGGTGGGCATAACATTGGCTAAAACTCCTGGCACGCTTGCTCAGGTAGCCAGGCTTGCTATTAACCTTCTATCATTTACAATGATTGGTTTGGCCATCTATAATCTGTATCGTGTTTCGAAAAACAAAGCGATGAACTCCGATACAACTACAAGTAGTTTATCTTAAAACGTATGTCTATGAGAATCACTCTTTTTTTGTTTGTAACCGTTCTCTTCTTTCACGTTGGGTACTCTCAGAATAAGGTTCCTATTGCTTCGTTCGTTGTCAACAAGAACATTACGACCGGGACAAATTTTGAATACGTCTGTGATGCTACTAAAAGCTTTGATCCTGATGGCTACCTTAAAAGTTTTGAGTGGGTTATTTCTGGTCCTGATATTGACGGTGGTGCTACCACCGTCAAAACAGCAACGGCTCAATTTCGCCAAGTGTGGGGATGTGTAAACGGTACTTTTATTTTCAAACTCATCGTTTACGATGAAAAAGGAAATAGAAGTTCTGTAGTCTCCCGGAAGGTTAAAGTCAAGTTCAAGAAAACAGGTGCCGGGACATTTAATCCTAACTATTCATTGAAAGTTGGGAAGCTTAAAGTGGAGAAAGTGTAAAACTAGAATGGGAGGGTTAAACCTCCCTCCATTTGATAAAATGCGTTTATTTTTTATGCAATTAGACTTAGAAGATATTTCCTTGCTTTCTGAACAAGCAACGTATCTTAATGAGATCAAAAAGAAGCTTGAAAAAAAGAGGAAGTACACACTTGACGTTAACAGAGATTTTATCGCCCTGGATAAGATCGCACAAACTTTAAATGCCTTTCGGTTCGTGGCCATTGCTAAAGGTAAAACGGAAGCTGTCTTCACTGATCAAAAAGTGTTGAGAGAAGGAATTAAAATTTGTTTCGCAAGAAAAGCTGATCGGGAAATTTATTTGCATGATGGCTTATACTATTTGATATCGAATCGAACTGTTAAAAAAATATCGGAAAGCGAAGCCGTGCAGGAATACTTAAATGATTCTATAGTCTGTAAACCGCAACCAGAAAAATTGTTTCCTAACAAGGTGCACGTCATTGATATGAAATGGACACCAAGGTACTCGTTGAATACCTTTAAAACCGGATTGGTTCAATTTACAGTCAAGTATAATTTCAAGAACAAGATCGTAGTAGCTAAACAAGAGGCCTGACTCCCCCAGGCCTCTTGTTTGTTTTTTACTTCTCTCTCTTTCTCCACTCGAGCACTGCGAACAGTAGCTGAACGAAAGTGAAAACGAGGTTTATCAATTCGATGTAATCCAACATTGAAAACATGGTTTATCATAAAGGTTATTTTTTGGGAGAAGGACACACCTTCCCTACTTCTTCTATTTCTAAATACTTCAATGTTTGAAAAACAGATTTATTTTTTTTGAGCAAAGGTGAGCGCCCCCCCCTTTGGGCGAACCAGGTGGAACTTCGATACTCGATTATGGATTTTCTTCAATTATAGATTTTCCCCTTTACCTTGTATGCTGGCCCGATATTCAAAAGGGGGGTTCAGACGAAAGTTCAATACTCGATTATGGATTTTTACCCCCTCCCAGGGGAAGAATTAGGGTTGGATTATGTAGTTCTAAATGGAGGTAAAGCCGCCCCAAATAGCCACAGGTGCCACATAAACAGATGAAAAACATTGATTTGGGGTTGTTTCAAGGCTTTTTGCGCCTACATCTGAACGCTAGCGCCCCAAATAGCCACAGATATATCCCCTCTGCGCCCACAAAAAAACCTTTAAATTCAGGTCAAAAACAGCATTTTTGAAAGTATATGTACGCTGCACCGACCGAGCGTGTAGTTTCAAATGGAGTTAGAATTGCCTCGTTTTAAGCCATTACAGCCGCTTTCTTTTTTTGGGGTTAGTATCTGGGTGGCAAAAAAAATTTTTCAGCCACGGGCAAGGAAATAGGGTTTTTCAGGTTCGCAAAGATTCAGATTCGAGTAGGGGGGGTATTGGGTTTCGATGATACATACCTGATGAAAGACACAATTTGTTTTCATCGCTGCGGTGCTGGCCATCGCTGACCGATCAATCAGAATAGGTAAGTGCGTTTCCACCTGGTGGAAAGAGAAACGCAAAGGTAAAGAGGGGCGGTAACGCCCTTTCTTTTTTTTCAAGCCTTCAATCGCCAGTAGTACTTGAATTTTATTTCTCGGTGTTCCCTGGTTATGCGGCCGTAGCCTTCAGGTGTGTTGCAAAAGAAAGCCTTGTAAACTCCTTCGCTGTCTATGCCAATGACAAGTGAAGAAAAGCCCTGTGCAAGTCCGTTCTCTCTCCACTTCGCTATGCGTGCATGTAGTGGATGTTCAGGCGGTGCGATCTCATCTACACCGATGAGCATTTCACGCCCGTCCTTCTCGAACACGATCGTGTATTGCATGTGACTACTTGTGTCGCTCACACTGTTCTTGATCACGGCTGGCTCTCCTGTGGCCAGTAGGTTTACCTTCGTACCTGGTGCATAGTCTTTGCGCATGAATCAAAGGTAGAAGTCTCGCAGTTGTGGAGCGGCCCTCTTTTTGAATTCGGATAAATCACACTTTTCTAAAATCGCATTTGTGGAGTGGGGGTTTGGTACTTTTACCGGGGCGGGGCAACTTCCTTGTGGTTCGAAAGACCATGACGTTAAAAAATAGAATCAGCTCGAACTACAAGGGTGTTGCCTGGTACTTGGCGGCAAAGTTGTCCCTGGTGAAAATAAAATCTTTGCAAGGGTTAGTTGCGGGGTGAGCCGCAAAGATTTTATTTGATGAAGGGGACTGCTTTGCCCTTTGTGTGAAATGAAGAAACATCTGACATTTTTTCACACTCACCAAAGAAAATTTTGGCCGCCCCCGGTGTGGAACTGTATTTCTCTTTCCTCATTTTTTCTCAACCTCTCAGCATTGCTTTGCCTTTCCCCGAATATTATTTCGTTCAAACTCGAAGTTCATTTCTCGCTCACAGTCTCGAATTCGTTTTTTCAAAAGTCGTCTCGACTTTACCTCTTTGCTCTTTGCAATTGTTTTTTAAAGACTTGTTGCAAATTGTAGAGTGACGTAACTTATTGATTCTCTTTCTGATCAATCATTATTAAGCACCAAATTGGCGTGATTAAGCACCATAATGGCGTAGAAAAAGAGCTATTAAGCACCAAATTGGCGTAGAAAAAGGCGTTTTGAGTTTTTATAAAGCAAATTATGTTCTTATGTTTGGTGCATAATACTTATTAAGCACCATAATGGCGTGAGAAAATGGGTAAAGACATCAAATTCAGGCAATCCAATCATCTAACAAAGGCACGGTACGACTTCTCACTGCATGAGAAGCGGATTATCTACCATACGATCCGGGCTTTGCAAGGCCATATCAATGCAGGCGTAAGGGAGGACTTATTCAACCAACACCTGGAGGTGTTTATTTCAGCTAATACGATCAAGGATACCGATCCAAATGATCACATGGCCAGGGACTACAAGATAGCTTCCAAGTCGCTCCGTAAACGCGATATTCAAATTAAGTCTCCACATGAAGGTGGGTGGATCGATACTGGGTTTATCAACTATGCACAGTTCGATCCGAAGAAAGGCCTGACTGTGGAAGTGAGCAAGTTTGTTCTTCCTTATTTCTTCGACCTGGCCAAAGGCTTCACCTCTCTTTCTGTCCTTGCTGCCTTTACCCTCAAGAGCAAATATTCACAAAGATTTTACGAGTGGTGCTGCCAGTGGCGGACACCCCCCGAAGGGTTGCCTTATGGTTGGTTCGAGTTTACGCCTGATAAATTGAATGAAGCTCTTGACATTGAAAAACCTACCAAGTGGTTAAAACAACATTGTATTGAGCCTGCCCGAAAAGAAATACTCGAGCTGTTCCGAGCTGGCCAGTGCGATGTATGTTTTGATTACACCGAAGAACGTAGCGGCAAGGGTAGGGGTGGACAAATTCACAAATGGAAATTTCGTGTATTCAGTGCAGATCGAGCCAAGAAAGTGCAGGAAGATTTTACGAAGCTCTCTTACCCAAAAGTTTTTACATTGCTCAACACGGCCTTTGGGGAAAAGCAGCGTGAATTAACATCAAAGATTTACGACCACCTGCTGCGGAAAAACCTGATCGAAGATTTCGCTTCTCGTGTAGATGATATCCTTGCTGATTTTGAGAATGGAAAAATTAAAAACTTAGGTGGCTATGTTCGATCAACAATTGTTGATCGATACGGAATAGATGTGAAATGATAATTTGAGAAATCAATGCCTACTCGAATACAGAAAAAGAAAAGTTATTTCATGCTCGATGAGTTCTCTACAGTGGAAACTTTAAACACGATCATGTGCAGACTGAGGGGAAGATATACCGTGGCCGCGCTTCATGAAAACGAATTAGATTCGCCTGATCACGGTAAAGTCAAAAGGTACTTTGATCGTGCAAAGGAAATCAGCGTTCTAATGAGAACTATTTTTTTTACAAGCCAGGAAGAAAAAGAAAAAGCTATTGATCTGTTTAGCGATGAACTCAAAGAGCTTTTATTCGTATCTTTGAACTATGACAACGATCAAAGAAGTCAATTCCCGCGAAGCCAGGATAAAGGAATTGGTCAAGAAAATTAAGCCAGTCGATACAAGCAAGGTCGTTCTTCCTGAAGGAAAAGTCGGGAAGCTTCAGACGAAAAAGGTTGCATCTTTTTAAGTGCCTCGCCTGACCATCATTGCCGGGCCTAATGGTGCCGGTAAATCCACTATCAGTAAAAGCCTTTTAGAAGAACAAGGTATCGAGGCCTTTGATTTCGATAAGGAGTTTTACAACACCTGGGGAAATCTATTTGGCTTTGATCCCATGGTTGAGTCGGGTGTCCGGGAATCCATTGAGATAAAGTTTAGCGAGGCTAAGCTAAACTCACTCCAGGAGAAAAGAAATTTTGCTTTCGAAACGAATTACCATGTGCCAATCGTAATAGATACGCTTGCCAGTTTTAAAGCCGCTAAGTTTGAAACAGAGTTAATCTTTATCGCGCTGCTCTCTCCGGAACAGGCCATCAAAAGAGTGAAAAGACGTGTTGCCGAAAAAGGCCATTCCGTTGATCGGGAAACAATCATCGAAAGATTTTATTCTGGCTTAAACGTTCTCGATGAGACATTTGATAAATACGAAAGCTTCACTCTTAACCTTTCCCTGGAAAACGATTTTGCAACACTTGTTCATATTGAGGATGTCGCTGCGGGTCTAATCAAAATAAACAATCTTATTCCCCTGCCGTTGCGTATGCAATTGCCCAAGCTGTGTGCTTACCTAAAACAATAAATTACCTCTTTGGTTTTTTTTTGTGTTGTGGCTGCAGCTCCGTCCCGCGCTTTGGCCGTTCCTCATGCACACGAACACGAAATGCAGGCTGTTTGAAAAAAGAGTTTTGGTTTGTACTTATTTTTACAGGAAGGTTAAGATAAAAAATGAAGGGATGAAGCCACATAAACTATCATCATTTGCAGTAGAAACTGAAAAAATTCTCGAAGACGGAAAAGTTACCGGTGCGAGATTATTGATATGTGGTGAAGAATATAAAGCCTGGCTATATGACACTTACATATTTGATGCAATCGAGATTGCTAAAAATTGGCGGCCGAACCAGAGAACGTATGATAGAATTGTACATTTAAGGTACTGGCTTCGTGAGAATATTCAGCACGGCCACGGTTTAGAAATTGAAGATCTTCGCTCGATGCGGGATGTTAAAAATTTTATTGACCGGTTGATCGATAGAGAATATGAACACGCAGAAGATTGTGACGAGATCAAGGAACACGATATAAAGACTAACGCTGCGATGTTCGGCCGAGACCGACTATAAAACATCAGCTCATGAAAGCGCCCTTTCTTCGGGGGCGCGATTTTCTTTTCTTCGAATCGGGGATGAATAGTCTTTTAAGATTCATAAGCTGCCATCAATGATTGCAAGCGCTTCCTCTTTTATGCGTGTAGAATTAGCCCTTACTAACTCGGGTGTCGCCTCTTCGTTCAAAACAGGTATAGTATGAGTAGGATATTTTTGTTCTTGAAGCTGCATCTTAAATTCTGTTTTCCATGTCTCTACAAGTGTTCCGAAAAATTCACCTACTTCTAACTTGTGAACTTCATCAGGCTTTACTCGATAACGTTCTTGAATGCTTTCACTTTTGCTAACTGTTTTTGATGCAACGCCTTTCGTTGAGAGAAGATCCATTAACCCTACCTGTGGAGTTGACTGGCTGTGTGTAACAAACTTTTTATCCTCCTTGCCAAATATCTCACTTACCCGTTTTGCTGTTTTCTCATTTGTTGTTCTCCCGTAAAATTGATTATTCAAAACACTCGCGATCACTTCAGCTTTCTTATCTGTATAACCGTCTTCAAGTTGGGCGTAATCTTGAACTCCAAAAACTGGACAAATTCCATTCTCTCTGCCGGTGGCTGGAATTACATCCAACTTTGGAATATAGATTGTTGGCAGTTCATCAATTATAACAGCGCTTTTGTGACGACCGATGTTATTCATGTTTTGAAGGGCTGCGCTGAAAATTAGACTAATCACTGGCCCCAGGATCGGGGAAAGGTCAGGTGTGTTCGCAACACTCAGAAATTTCTTTTCACTGGGATTGTTAAGGTCAAGTGTCAAATCATTTCCCGAAAGAATCCAGTTTATTTCAGGGGTGTTTAACGGTGCTAAAATTCCTTGCAAAGTACTTACTACACCTGCTGTTTGATTCTTGCTCTCCATGCCTGACTCAATGCTGGCCACACGACTTTCTGACTCATCATTTTCACTGATACGTTCAATTAGTTTTTTAACATCTTTGGAAAGAACCATACGAACGGCATGAGGTAAAGTGCAATACTGCGGCTTCTCGGCCGCCAGGTACCAGATTACTGCACTGAAAAGTGACTTGGAGCTTCGGGTGAAAAAGTTAGGTGACTTAATAAATTCTTGCGCCAGATTTGAAAGAACTGTCTCAGCATAGTTGTCCGCATATGCACTACGCGTAAGAAATTTTGAGTCAAGAGGGTTTGTCCTGGCTGATCTTGAAAGGTCTTCGAAGTTGATATAATAATCGCGTACATCGGTTTTGCAATTTCGGAAAGCAGAATAGGCA
>CAZNCO010000175.1:0-8348 GCA_964571345.1 uncultured Ohtaekwangia sp. | reverse complement strand
AGTCTGTGCTGGATGATATAAAAGAACTCAATCATCTTTCTTCCAGCTTGCTGGATCTTGCATTTGTAAACCAGGATAACCAGACTTTTTTCATGGCTTCGGTGCGAATAGACGAAGTTTTGTGGGATGTGCGAGACGACATTACGGATTTCAATCGTGCATACAAAGTTCAGATTCACACTGAAAATATGCCGGAGAGCGAAGAGGATTTGTTTATCAATGCAAATGTTCAATGGATAAAAACTGCGTTGCGAAATGTAATTGAGAATGCCTGCAAATTCTCTGCTGACCATACCGCATTTATTTCACTCTCCTGCATCAATAAGATAATTAAAATCAGAGTGGTTGATCAGGGGCCGGGAATAGAACAAGCAGAATTGCAAAAGATTTTTCAACCGTTCTATCGCACCAACAGCACCTCGAAAGTGAAAGGTCATGGCATTGGCCTCTCACTTGCGCAAAAAATCATTGCTATACACAAAGGAAATATTCAGGTGAACTCTAGCCCCGGGGCAGGCACCGAAATCACGATTACTTTAAGGTCTCGTTGATTTTAATTTTTTTCTAATTAAAAAAGACCATGCTTCTAGGGGCTGTTGCCGTACTTGCTTATGATTTAGGAAGTTAAAAATACAGGTTGGGGTCGGAGTTTTATGAAATATGACGGTATTTCATTTTCTCTGACTTATTTAAGTTCGGGCTCCTGATGGTGGAGCCCGACTTACTTCTGGATAGTAGTAAGCCCTGATTTTCTAATTCAACCTTGAAGCAGTTTTATTTCCTTGACTAGGTAATTGGTTAGGTTTTGGTTAAACGAAGAAGGCCGGATAGATGTCCGGCCTTTTCACTTTCTGCTATTTTATTTCTGCTATTTTAATTTCAGTGGTTCATAATTCCTGAAAGGAGAGATGCTCACCTTCTCCATGGCGGTGCGGTAGTCGGGCCAGGTCTTTTCAAAGAACTTGTTTACACGCTCTAGTACTTTGCTGATTTCATCCTGCGCTTGCTTGAACACACGCTGGTCGGTGGCGCTCACCGGGTCTTTGGACGAGCCAATGTAAAACTGGGCGTTGCCAATGTAGGATACCGGGGTAGGGTCGGCATGGCGCACAATACCCTGGCGCTTGTCTTCTTTACCCACAATGAAATCCATCACCGCATTGATCGAGTCTTTAATAGCCTTGGTCTTGTCGGTAGCGTCTTTCAGATCAGTACGTTTTGAGTCGGTGATTTTCTTTTCAAACTCATCGGCCACTTCTTTTGATTCGCGCAGGCGATCCATAGCCTTGCTCGCCAGCTCGGTCATCGATTCCAGTTGTTTCAGCAGTGCATAGCGTGCTTCCAGGTTTGCTCCCGTGTTGGGGAAGCGCGGGTCATACTTTACGTTGATCATCGCAGAGTCTTTCTGATCGCCAAACGTCATGCGCAGTTTGTATGAGCCGGCCACCACCTGCAAGCCACCGCGCTCGTTGGTGTTTTTGGATTTCTCGCGCGAAGGGTAGCGTACGCCCTTTTCTTCCAGGCCCCAATACATTCTGTTTACGCCATTGTCATCGGGTGCCTTTTGTTTCAGCGTGCGTATCTTCACACCTTTCGCATCAAAGATCTCCAATTTAAGCGAGTCGTAGCTTGGTTTCTTCTCGTCCTTCTTGTCTTCCTTCTTTTCGTCTTTCTTTTCCTCAGGCTTCACGGCTTTCTTGTCACCTTTCTTATCGGCAGCCTTAGGCTCTTCTTTTTTGTCCTCTTTCTTTTCTTCGGGCTTGTTGATCACATAAGAAATCATTGCCCCGAATTCGCGGTTCGTTCCCTGGAACATGGCATGAGCCGGGAAGTGCGTGCCTGCATAATTTTGTACTTCTACCTCATAGGCATCGGGCGGATCGAAGAGATGTAGTTTCTTCGTCAGCAGGTCAGATCCATCTTTCGCCATCTCGCGCAGCGGACGAATGTCATCCAGCACCCACAGGGCGCGACCAAACGTTCCCATGATCAGATCATGTTCACGTGGATGAATCACGAGATCCATCGTAGAAAGACCGGCCGGATATCCCGCTGTCCACTTGGTGTACGTCTTCGCGCCATCCAATGAAACGAACAATCCATTTTCAGTGCCTAGGAAAACCAACTTTGGTTCTACCGGGTCCTGAATCACGGCAAGTGTATAGTTGTTGTCACCCACTTGCGCTCCATTCACCAGGCTCTCCCACGTTTGGCCAAAGTCTTTGGAGTGAAACAGGTAGGGTTTGTAATCAAACTGGCGATAGTTGTTCACCACCACAAATACTTCTCCGGCATTGTACGTGGATGCCTGCACTTGTGGTATCCACGCATTTTTAGGCATGCCTGTGATTTTAGACGTTACGTTCGTCCAGGTTTTTCCGCCATCGCGGGTCACCTGCAGCTGGCCGTCATCGGTGCCCACCCACATCACATTCTTATCTTTCGTGCTTGGCGCGATGGCGAGAATGGTACAGTGATTTTCTGCACCGGTAGCATCCATCGTTAAGCCACCACTTTCGTGTTGCTTTTGTTTCTCGGGATCGTTAGTCGTGAGATCGGGCGAGATGATTTCCCACGTTGCTCCGCGGTCGGTAGACTTATGCACGAACTGCGATCCGTAATAAATGGTGCTGGCATCAAATGGATCTTGTGCAAACGCAGCATTCCAGTTGAAGCGCAATTTCATTTTTGGATCAGGGTGTGTGGGCTTGATCATTTTGGTGTAGCCCGTTTTGCGATCAAACCTTCCGAGAAATCCACCTTGTGACATAGCATATCCGTAGCGGCTGTCGCTCGGATCGGGCTGCGTATCGAAGCCATCGCCAAACATTACTTCCTGCCAGAATGAATTCAGGATGCCGCCCACCTGCAACGTGTAGGCCGGCCCCACCCAACTTCCATTATCCTGTAATCCGCCATATACACTGTAAGGAAAATCATTATCGGCAGCTACATGATAGAATTGACCTACGGGAATATTTTCCACGAAGCGCCAGTTCTTGCCACCATCGTGCGAGATGTTCAAACCACCATCGTTACCTTCCACAATCAATGAAGGATCTTCCGGGTGAATCCACCACGCATGATGATCGGGGTGAACTCCCGAATAGGCGAGGAGTTTCTGAAATGACTTGCCGCCATCGATACTTTGATTCACTTCTGAATAAACTGTATAGAGTTTATTTTCATTCTTCGGATCGGCATGGATTTCTGAATAGTAAAAAGGACGATCTCCTATTTCATTCATCTTTTCGTTTACTACTTCCCATTTCTCGCCACCATCGGTTGTTTTGTACAAACCGTTCTTCTTCGCTTCTACCAGCGCGTAGATCACGTTGGGATTGCTTGGCGCGATCGCCACACCAATACGACCGAGTTCACCTTCGGGTAATCCTTCTTTGTGTGTGAGTTTCTTCCAGGTATTTCCGCCATCGTAGGTGATGTGAAGTCCGGAGCCGGGACCACCTGATTTGAAAGTCCACGGCCAGCGTCTGTGTTGCCACATGGCTGCGATAAGTTTGTTGGGGTTGGAAGGATCCATCACCAATTCAGAGCAACCGGTCTTGTCATCTACATACAGAATTTTTTTCCAGGTAGCGCCACCATCGGTTGTTTTAAAAACACCGCGCTCGGGGTGCTCGCCCCAGGGTGAGCCTATGGCGCCCACGTAAACCGTGTTCGTATTTTTTGGATCGATGACGATGCGGTAGATGTTACGCGTGTTTTCGAGGCCCATCTTCTTCCAGGTCTTGCCTGCATCCAGAGAAAGGTAGACTCCGTTGCCGCTGTTGAGACTGTTGCGAGGGTTGCCTTCGCCTGTGCCTACCCAGATCACCGAAGGATTATCTTGCTGGATGGCGATGGCGCCAATGGAGAGCGTTGATTCCTTGTCGAAGATCGGCTCCCAGTTAATGCCGGCACTGGTGCTTTTCCAAAGTCCGCCTGAAGCGGAGCCCACATACATGATGTCAGGGTTGCTCACCACCACGTCAATGGCTGTGATACGTCCGCTCATGCCTGCCGGGCCAATGCTGCGGGGCTTCATCCCGTTGAGCTTATCCATGTCTAGCTTTTGCGAAAAGCAAGCAAAAGCATTGACAATCAACATTAATATTAGATAGAATTTTTTCATTGGTTTGTTAAAATTAAAGTTCCTCAAGATACGACTTCGTGCCTAACAGCAGATAAGAAATGGCTGCAAATTGGATAAGCAGTTGTGAAGATGTTTCAGTGGTAAAAAAAACGAGCCGTCATTTCATGTTCGTTTTATTGAACTTCATTTGAAAATCTTACATTCCAAAACATCTTCGATGGATTAAGGCTAATTTGTGTGCACACTAATAATCACTAATGCGCGCTAAAACTTCTTTTTTTGTACTAATCGTGCTGAATCTATTGGTAGTCAGCTATTCTATAGCTCAATATGCGGGCACTTCGTTTGCCGAAGCGAGCCAAACAAAAAAAGCAACTCTTGCCTGTGTGTATTCAGAGACTCCAGGCTACATTACTTCTGGTGACAAAGGACCCGTTGGCGTGTTGCCTCAAATCATGGCTTCGTTTTCCGAATATGTGAAAAAGAATAATGGAATAGACATCACCTACAACTATCAGCCATTCAAAAAGGATGCACCCATCTCTGAAATATTTGAAAAAGTGACCAATTCAAAAGATGGCGTCTTTGGTTTGGTGTTTGTTTTTATCACCCCGGAACGAAAGAAGACATTAAATTTAAGTGCGCCTATTTTTGAATCGCCTTCTTTCTTGCTTACCTCTAACAAATCACCTGATGTGAACTCATTGGAAGAAGCCTCGCAAAAATTAAAGGGATATACAGCATATGTCAACAAAGGAAATTTCTTTGAAGACCGATTGAAAGAGCTGAAAACAAAGACGCTTCCGGATTTGAAGATCGATTACTTCGCCAGTTATAATGTTTACAACATCACGGAAACGGTATCCAAAGAGAAGGCGATGTTATATGTGGATATCAGTGGACTTCAATATGCTACGAAAAACAGGCTTGCCTTTAAGAATCATAAGGTTCTTAATCTATCCACGCCCATGGGAATTTTCTTTTCAGGAAAAAGTTCTTGGGATGATGTATTCAACAAGTTTTTACAATCGGGCTTTTTGAAAACCAACGAGTTCAAAAAAATTATTGCAGATAATCTTGGGTATAGAACCTTCCGTTTACTAAAACTTCAAGACTGATTTTGTGGGGATCATTGCGAGTGTTATGCTCTTAGCGGAAGAAAAAGCATGAGAAGAGGCTTAGGGTTCTTGGTGGTCATTGGATTGCTACTTTTTTCGAAGCTGAGTGCGCAAGTATCTCATGACTCTACTTTCGTAAAAAAGATCACCACGGTTTTGCCGGTTGCCGACCTGGAAATAGAATTGATCAAATCTAAAAATGATGCCGATCGTATTCTCACGCTGGTGCGATTGTCGCTATCAACATTTTCAAGAAGTGACCGGCAGATTTACGCACAGAGGGCCGTTAGGGTTGCTCAGCAAAATAGAGACGAATTTCTCATGGCCCTGGCTTGTCTTGCGCAAGCAAGCGCAGCCACTACTCGTGCGCAGATAGACTCCAGTATGAATGTGGCGGTGCGTATTTTTTCACAGACCCATGATTACGATTTGATTTTATTGACAAAGCTTCAAGCAGCCACATCTCTTTTTTTGCTGGAGGGTAACCATGTGCAAAGCTTTGGTTTGTTAAATCAGTTTGTAAATAATTATTCTATTCATTCTGATCACGATAGTTTTTCCATGGCATGGAATCGGCTCGGAGAAATTTATCGCATTCTCCAGAATTATGACAAGTCTCTTGAATGCTACCACAAGTCGTTCGGCCATGCGAGGCAGGTGATGCTGCGTATTGCGCCTCTCATCAATATCGGCACGGTATACAAAAATGTGAAGCAATACGATTCGGCCCTGGCGTATTATGATAAGGCGATGAAATATTATTTTAAAGAGAATGCCTCCATGAAGCCTTATGTCGAATTTCGTAAAGCACAGGTCTATTTAGATCAGAAGGATTTGGTAAAGGCAGTGGCGCTAGCATCTCAAAGCTTGCGTCAATATGATTCTCTTAATAATCCGCTCGGCATCGCACTTTCGGCAAGCGTGTTGGCGCAAAGTTATTTCGCACTGAAAAAATATCCAGAGTGTATTTTGAATGGCAAGAAATCAATAGCCACGGGCAAGTCGGTTGGATATTTTTCTGAAGGCATTGAAGAAGCATGTCAGGTGGTAGCTGCTTCCTATGAGCGAATGGGTAATTACAAAGACGCCAATGAATATCTGAAATATTATCAGGAAGTACATGATAAATTCTTTGGGCCCAAAGTGAACCTGGGCATGTTTCGCGAACAGCTTCAGCTGGAGATCAATAACCAGGAATTAGAGAAATCTTTGCTGAATCTAAAACAGCAGCAAGCAGAGAATGTCATCCGTGTAGAGAAAAATATTATTGTGGTGGCGATGATAGCGCTTCTCGGTTTTGTGTTTATTTCGTTAAAACTTTACAGAAGGAATAAAACAATCATAGGTTTAAATAAGCAGCTGCATGAGAAATCCGATGAAGTACTTGCGCAAGCCGAGGAGCTAAGAGCTACCAATGAAGAAATGGAGTCATTGAACGCAAATCTTGAGTCGATTGTGAAAGAGCGGAGCGAAAAAGTAATCGAGCAGAATCAAAGACTTTTAGAATACGCATATTTCAATGCTCACAAAGTAAGAGGCCCTTTGGCCCGGGTACTTGGCCTGGTGAATATTCTTCATATTGAATTGACAAACGAAAAAATCTGCGACATTTCTCGAATGCTAAGGCAAGCTGGCGAGGAGTTGGATGCCTCCATCCGAGAAATCAATAATGTTTTGGACGGTTCGTCCTACAATGGCGATTGAGTTTCATATCTGAATAGCCTTCAATTCCTTTTTATTCTATTCTAATGACTTTGTGGCTTTTATAGCCCAAAATTCTATTGATGCCCTGTTATGGTCGGGGCTCTTGGAAGTAAAAAACCTCGTATTGAAGTGGTTCAAACGTGTACTATTTTGTATTAAAATGTAAAAAAGTGGAGTAAAGTGGTTGAAAGTGGAGGAATTTTACTATGTTTGTTTCGGAGAATAGGAGAAAACTAAAGACAACCACTACAGTCTATGACTTTCTTCACCACTCAATACGAGTGTAAGCTTGATGCCAAGGGTAGGCTAGTTCTGCCCTCGCGGATCAAAGCTCAGCTACCCGAAGGGGATGGCCAGGAGCTTGTGGTGCGCAAAGGCTTTGAGCAATGCCTCATTATTTACCCCATGGTGGAGTTCAAAAAAGTCTTCTCGAAAATTTCTGCTCTCAACGAGTTCAACGAAGAGAACCGAAAGCTCCAGCGTAATTTCTTGTCGGGAGTAGTCACTGTGGAATTGGATGGCAATGGCCGTTTTGTGATTCCCAAAAATCTGTTGACCTACGCCCAAATTGATAAGGATGTGATGCTGGTAGGCACCGGAAACAAAGTTGAGGCATGGAATCCTTCCATTTACGAGAAGTACATTATTCAGGACCAGAGTGAACTGTCGAAGTTGGCGCAGAAGCATTTAGAGCAGGAATGAGCAACTCGATACCCGATACTGGAAATGAAAGGCAACACAGATAGAGTCCAGCATCAAGAATCGAAAAGCTACCACCGCCCAGTAATGCTTCGTGAGTGCATTGAAGGATTGAGTATTGATCCAGAGGGCACTTATGTAGACGTGACGTTTGGTGGTGGTGGTCACAGCATGGCAATCCTTGAGCAGTTGAAAGGGGGGAGGCTGATCGCATTTGATCAGGATGACGATGCAAAGAAGGAAGCTGAGAAAATACAACATCGTTCTTTTACATTTTGTCAGGCCAATTTCAGATACATGAAACAGTATTTGAAGTTGAATGGAGTAGATAAAGTCAATGGCATACTGGCCGATCTTGGAATTTCATCTCACCAGATCGACAGTCCGGAGCGAGGATTCTCGACACGTTTTGAGGGCCCTCTGGATATGCGCATGGATAACAAACAGAAGCTTACTGCTGCAAAAGTGGTGAACACTTACAGTGAGCAAGATCTCCACAAAATCCTTGGTATGTATGGCGAGCTAAAGAATGCCCGCACAGCTGCCAAGGCTATCGTCACTCAACGAGATGCAAAATCAATTGAGACCACGATGGATTTAAAAGCAGCGATGAATTCCGTTGCCCCACGAGGCAAGGAAAATAAATATTTCGCCCAGGTGTTTCAGGCGTTGCGCATTGAAGTAAATCAAGAGATGCAGGCACTTGAAGATTTTTTGCACCAATGTGGCGAAGT
>CAZNCO010000174.1:0-8354 GCA_964571345.1 uncultured Ohtaekwangia sp. | reverse complement strand
TGTCTAGATACCTCACTTGCTTCGTTAGTGGATTTGTGATGTCCTCAATACGATAACCGCAAATTACTCCTGTAATCAAGTGCACATTTTGGTTTAATACTGCTTCTTCAAAGAATTGCTCAAAGGTCACTTTCTCCTCAATGAGTTTTTGTAATTTATTTTTGTTGAAGCCCGTTAACCATTCAATTACCTGATGAAGTTCTTCTTTCGATCTTCCTTTTTTCTCGACCTTGGCAACATAGTGCGGATATACCGAGGCAAATGTCATTTTTGCGATGCGACCATCAGAAATACTTGAGTCATTCATAGCAACTTTTTTTAATTCGTTTGAATTTCATCGCGAAATAATAACAATGATCAGCCCTAAAATATAAAACAACAGCATCGCTTGCAGCACTCTTTGTATCGAGTTGGATGCGCCTTTGAACTCTTTCCAAACATAGATTCCCCAAATGGCAGCAACCACCGTGGCACCTTGCCCAAGGCCGTAAGAGATGGCGGGCCCCGCTTTCTCACTCGCCAATATGCTGAATGACATGCCCAGGCACCAGATCAATCCGCCAAGTATGCCGACCAAGTGATTGCTGAGATTTCCTTTCAGGTAATCGGCTACATTTAGTTTTATGCCGCTGATCGGAAACCTCATCAATAAAGAATTGAATAGAAAATTGCTTGCAAATACGCCCACCGAAAAAATAAATAATGCTGAATAGGGAGTGAGCTTAAGTGCCTCGGGATTTGCAAAATCAGCGGCCATAGAGTTTGCAACATATTTGTAAAACAATCCCATCATGCAGCCACTAACGATAGAAAGCATTAATCCTTTAGATGATGTATTTCCTTGGGATGAATTTTTGCGGAAGGCAAATGCATTCAAACCGATGGCAATCGCTATGCAAACAACCCCTGAAAATAATAGTAAAGCATTGCCAACAGGAGCATCTAGGTAATTGACCACAACACCAATTACAAGTGCGAGACCAATGCCTACCGGAAATGCAACTGACATGCCTGCGATGGCGATAGCGGCACTTAATAAAATATTGGCAGCGTTGAAAATTACTCCGCCCAAAAAGGCAGAACCCAGATTTGCGTTGGAGCCTTGTTGTAAGTCTTCAAGAAAGGAACGCCCGCTGTTACCAACGCTTCCGGCTGTCATCCCGAAAAGGAACGTGAAGAGCACGATGCCGATCGCGTAGTCCCAATAGAATAATTCAAAGCGCCAGGTGGCAGAGGTAAGTTTTTGAGTATTAGCCCACGAGCCCCAACACAGCATGGTGATGATGCAAAATAAAACTGCGGTGGAATAACTTTCGATGATAAACATATTACTTCTTTTTTGGTGGATGCATCATTAGGTATTCAATGATTTTCGCGACTTCGCCTGCAGGCATTTTTTCGGTGAGATAAGAATATTTTTCTCCTTCAATAGGAATACTGGTGCCATCGTCTTTGATGTCGAAGTTAATTTTGCGTACAGAAAAGAATGGAGCTGCTCCGCGCACGGCTACTAGCACGGCTGTCTGATCCCAACTGTTTCGGCCAACAGTATTATTATCAAATGTCAATGCAATCTGAAACGCATCTTTGACTGGACTGTTTTGAATGGAAGTATCTTCAATCAAGCGTTTACCCGTCAGGATTTTTTCGCCAATCTCAAAGCCGCTGAGGAGCATGGGCGTAGGCCATTCTTTAAATACTTTTTGGGAAGCTGCAGCATCAACGAGTACATTATATTCACGAAAACCTTTTCCGTCTTTCCCGATCCCTGCGGCCATGGATACTAGTTGCTTTACCTTTTTTGCTACGAGTTGTTTCCCATCCAGTATGGAGTAAGTGTCAGGTTTCGAGTTGAGCAGGTTGGCGAGGTTAGTGAAGAAACCAATTGAAACGATCGTTACACTATTATCTTGTTGTGATGATAATATATTGCGATACAACTGAACAGCATCCCATGCGTCATCATTTGTATTTAACGGGTGTGGATATTTTGCTACGATGGCTTCTGCCCACTTTTGTTTACAATCCATGTTTGGCTTCGCTGCTTTGGTAATACCAATTGGAATTTCAGGACGTTTGAAATAGGCGTTGAGTAAACTCAGCGTTGTTGCGGTAGTGTGAAAGGTATTGCATGAAATGGTAGCGAGGATGGTAGCTTCTCCATTATCTGCGAAAGCATGCAGCAACGCCATCGCACCAACATCATAATCAGGACCAATGTCAGTGTCCAGAATGATGGGGATATTTTTTTGTGCGAAGCAGGTGAGTGTTGCAGCACAAAAAAGAACGGTTAATAATTTTTTCATTTCTGAGTCGGTTGGTCTTGGTAAAGAATAATGTCTGCGAGATGAAGTTTAAACCCCGGATCGGTGTTGAGTAGTTTTATTTTTATCGAGTGCTTTCCTTTCGGCAACTGATATTTCCAAAACAGTTCGTGGCGTCTGCCCACAAAGTTGGCGGGTAGTTTGGCCGATTCAACTTTAGCTCCATCAATGTACAGTTCTGCCTGATATGCAAAGTCGCCCTTGTAATCCCAACTCGATTGCTGTAATGGACGCGCCTCGCCCATCACCACAAAGCCAACTCCGTCAAAGTCAAATGTAAATTCGTCTTGCAGGTCTTTGTTGATCCACCTTTTCTCTACCGGGTAATGTTTTTCAAAGCTTTGTTCAAGGCGCACGGCTTGTGGTTTTTGTACGGAGATGGTAATGTCTTCGCCTGACGTCTTTCCTCCGTTGCGCGCAATCATTTCGAGGGCGTGCTTCATTCCCATCTGATAAACATCATTAAGCGACATGGTGGTGTATTTGAAATCAAGATCTTCTGCTTCGGCAAGGCCTTGCTTCCAGTAAGCCGGAATTTTGTTGTAGCCCAGGATCGCGCCAAGCACGCCACCTGCCGAAGATGGGTTGCAATCTGAATCCTGGCCCGCACGGGTGCTGATGTCCATCGTCTTTGAAAAATCTCCTTGCCCATACAGTAAACCTAGCACAATGTAGGCGGAGTTTAATTTTGCATCGATGTTGAAGGGAGCAAACACGCCATCGGGGCAACCCACTTCGTCAGTCCATTTCTTTTGTATTTCAAACCAGGTCTGCTTCCAATCGTTGGGATTTTTTTCATGCCATTTGATTACATCTGAAATGCATTGATGAAAAGTGCTCTGTGGCGGGATCATCTTCAGCGCTTCTTTCACCACCAGGTTTACGTCACTTGAAACAAATGCGAGCGAATACATGGCACTCACAAATACGCCTCCATACCAGCCATCGCCATAGTTCATGATATGGCCAATGCCGTCACCGATTTTAGCCGCAGTGTTCGGCATCCCTGGCGACATCAGTCCTGCGAAGTCTGCTTCGATCTGAAAGTCGATATCGTCTGCATGTGGGTTGTTGAGCCAGTGGCCCGATTGTGGTGCAGGCATTCCATTTAAAATATTGTAGCGTCCGGCCTGGTTGGCGTGCCATAGCATATAACCTGCATTCGCGTAAGCTTGCGCATGCTTTTCAATAGGTGCATCAAGACCATGCTTTTCAAAAACTTCCACGAAGGTGAGGTCCATATACAAGTCGTCATACAGCCCGGCATTTTCGGTCATCGTCTTTTTGATGTAACCATCATACCATGGGATGGGAACATATTGGTTTACCATTGTGCCGTTGAAACGAAATTCAGTAGGACCGCCATATGTTACGCCTATTACCTGGCCTGCCCAGCCACCCTTTATTTTGTCGAGCAGCTTCGCTTTGCTGATCACTAGCTTTTGTGAACTGGCATCAGCGCCCTTCTCTTTGCTGATGGTAGCATTTTGGGAGAAAGAAAGTTGTGTAAAACTGCTGAGAACAAAAGCGAGATAATATTTCATAACCGATTTATGTTAGTGAGTTGATTTTTCAATTTCTTGTAGTGTAGGCATCGATGCCTGTGCACCCATTCTTGTCACGGAGATGGATGCGGCTTTGCATGCGAACGCAACAGCATTTTCTAAGTCCTTTCCTTGCGATAAGGCTACAGCAAGTGCGCCATTGAAGCAATCGCCTGCAGCCGTGGTGTCAACGGCATTCACGAGCGGAGCTTTTATGAAACCACTTTGAGCAGAGGTGGACCAATAGGCGCCACGTTTGCCAAGCGTGATCACTACTTGCCGGATTCCTTTTTGATGAAATACATTAGCGGCTTTTATAATACTATCGTGATCGAAAATCTTAATACCAGTAAGCAGTTCTGCTTCCGACTCGTTTGGTGTGATCAGAGAAATATTTTTCAAAACATCGTCTTTCAGTGGATAAGCAGGAGCGGGGTTAAGAATTACCGGAATAGATTTCTTCGCGCACTCAGCAACAATAAACTCTACGGTAGCAATGGGAATTTCCAATTGAATCAATACAAGGTCGGTAGGTTTTATTTTTGCGATCGCGTTTTGAAGCAGGGCAGGAGTGAGCTGCCCGTTGGAGCCGGGCGCTACGGTGATACAGTTTTCTCCTTTCGCATCTACGTTAATCAGTGCTACACCTGAAGGATGAATTGGATCAACCGTGATGAACTCTGTGTTGATCTTCTCTTCTTTAAAATGCTGAATGGATTGTTTGCCAAAAAGGTCGTTACCTACATTGGCCACCAGATGCACTTGTCCTCCAAGTCTTGCGGCAGCCACCGCCTGGTTTGCGCCTTTGCCTCCGGCATTCATTAAGAACTTTCCTCCTAGCACCGTCTCCCCAGGAGCCGGAAGCCGATCACTTTTTACCACCATGTCGGTGTTAGAACTTCCGATGATGTAGATTGCCTTTGTCATGATTCTGATTCAAAAGAAAATTAGCCGAATTTTTCATCAAAGAATAGTTACCTGGTTATTATTTGATAATTGGTGATGAGCGTATTTAAGTTTACCCCGATATTTAATGCAGTAAATTTAATCGCCATGAAATCTCTGCTGTTCTTCTTTACATGCCTGTTTACCGTTTCTTCATTCGGTCAAACAAAAGACTATTCTGCTGATGTGAAGTCTGTTGATGCAATCATTGCAGCACTTTATGATGTGATATCGGGTGCACCAAATACTCAGCGCGATTGGGCTCGTTTTCGTAACCTCTTCAAACCTGAAACCCGACTGATCCCCACACGGAAAACAGATGGGGGTGAACTTACTATTAAGGCGTTGACTTCGGAAGACTATGTACAGCTTTTTACATCACGTATCGGCACTGGTTTTTTTGAGCGTGAGTTGCATCGTAAAGAGGAATCGTACGGAACGGTGACACATGTGTTCAGTACTTATGAAACGAAGGAGAAGAAAGATGGGCCGGTAACCAATCGTGGCATCAATAGCATCCAGCTCTTTAAGGATAACGATCGCTATTACATCGTTACTATCTTCTGGTGTGCCGAGAGTATGGGCTTTCCGCTGCCGGAAAAGTATCTGAAATAATATGTGCCCGGTTTGTTAGCGTGTAATTTAATCTGCTTGTGTTAGCGAAGTTCACGGTTCGCTCGACAATAAGAAATTAACACAACTGTGCCGATGGGTTGGCGGGTGGTCTTCCTTCGCTCAGATCTTTAATGTTGTTCAGCGTGATATCGGCAATTTGTTGCAACGCTTCGGCAGTAAAGAAAGCCTGGTGCGCAGTGACCAAAACATTTGGAAAGCTCATCAATCGCTGAATGGTGTCATCTTCAATAATGCTGGCCGAAAGATCGCGAAAGAATAGTTTCTCTTCTTGTTCGTACACGTCAATTCCCAGGTACCCGATTTGTTTTGATTTCAACGCATCGATGACAGCCCGCGTGTCGATGAGGGCGCCACGGCTCGTGTTGATGAGCATCACTCCCTTTTTCATCATCGGGAGTGTTTCCCGATTTATCAGATGTCGGGTTTGGTCATTCAAAGGACAATGTAAAGAAATGATATCGGCTTGCTTGAATACGTCCATCACTGGCAAAAACCCAACGCCAAGTGTTTCCAGTTCTTTATTCGCAATCACATCGTAAGCAATTACCCGGCACCCAAACCCCAGCATGATCTTACAGAAGGCTTTGCCAATATGCCCGGTACCAACTACGCCAACGGTTTTGCCATGTACATCAAAACCCAACAAGCCGTGAAGAGAAAAATTCTGCTCTCTTACACGGTTATATGCTTTGTGTGTTTTTCGATTGAGAGTAAGCAGCATGGCAACAGCATGCTCGGCCACAGCTTCTGGCGAATAGGCGGGCACGCGACAAACCTTGATTCCGTGAGCCTGGGCCGAGGTTAGGTCTACATTGTTAAAACCGGCACAACGCAGGGCAATGATTTTAACGCCTTTTTCTGCCAGCGCAGCAATCACCTGTTCGTCCAGTTTGTCGTTTACAAACACGCACACGGCATCAGCTTTATCAAGGGCAGAGATGCTGTGAGGCCCCAAATGAGTTTCGTAATATTCCAGTTCATAGCCAAAACGTTCATTTTGCCTGGTGAATGATTCTTTATCGTAGGGCTTGGCCGAGAAGAAAGTGATTTTCATAAATGAGTGATAAAAGCCGTGCGAAGGTAGGCAAGACTTTGTACACTGATTCAATCCCCTGGCAACTTTAGTAACAGGAGTGGCCCAAGGCTTGACTCATCTGCGCTGGGCTTTAAGTCGTCAATCCATTTTGGGCTTGAAGCTTAAAACTGTTTTGCCACCCGGGTAGAGCTTTGACTGGATGGGTGTAAATTTTTGGATGCCATCAAGTGAGTTAAAAATAGTCATGCCACTGCTCATAGCAGAAGGATTTATAATAAGATGGTATTCGTCTACGAGCCCTTCTTTTATCAGTGATGAAGCGAAACCCGCACCGCCAAAAACAATAATGTCTTTCCCGTTTTGTTTTTTCAAGGCAGCAACTTCTTCTGCAAGATTTCCTGTTGCCAACAAGGTATTGTTCCAGGTTGATTGGTTGAGTGTTTTGGTGAAAACAACTTTTGAAAGCGCTGTAATTTTCTTGGCAAATGGGTGACTGGGATTGTTGACGGCTTCATCCTCCCAATATTTTATTATTGTCTCCGCAGTTTTTCGTCCCAGCAAAAGCGTGTCTGAGGCGTCAAGCATAGAGACGAGAAACCCTATAAATTCAGCATCAGGATTCCAGGTCATCCAGTTGTTTTTCCCATCTGGCCCACCAACGTATCCATTAATTGTCATTTGCATTTGCAGTTTTATTTTTCGCATGGTTAGTAGTGTTTGTTGAGCTACAAATCTCGCCAACAAAACCAGTGGTATTGCAGTGTGATTACGACAATTATGATGGTCGAATGCGTATGTCAAATTCTAAACACATAGGCGCATAGGCGACATAAAAGCCGTTAAAGAAAAGCTATGTTTTCTTCGTGTTGAAAAATAAAGGTGAATCAGTAGTGACCATCAACTTCATCGATATCGCATGCTACCGGCATTCAACTTCCTTCGATGTAGCATTGGGGTAGCTTCGGTATGGCATCGGATGGGCTTCGATAAAACTCGCTTTTTAGCTTACGCGAAATACGAGAACCCATTGGTGGTCGCCTCAGAAAATGAAGGAAGTAAAGAGACTGATCGAAGCCGTAGCCAGAACATTGGGAGACATCCGAAGAATAATGAACGCCACACCGAAGCCAGTAGCATGCCACATGCACCAACATCCGAACAACGATGAACCAACATAGCATGCCGTATGAAAGAACATCAACTTTATTGCAACAGATTTGCTGTTTGAGCGTCCTCTTCTAACGCTGCCTAACCATCGGAGTCGCTTTCGTCCATCAATTCTGTAGAAACCAAGTAAATGTCTTTAAACTGACCTATTCGTGCTTAAAAACGAGATTTACAGCCAGCTACGAGTCAGCTACCCTATGGATACCAAATGATATATGAATGCAACAACGTTGCAACCTCTTCCCGCATTCACCCGTTACACATAGCCTGTGTGCGTAGTGAAACTGAAAAAAAGGAATATATTTGCGCACTCGTTGAGCATTTACGCCTATGAAGCTGACATTCTAAATACTGCATCGTCTCAGAGACTGTAGTATTGCCTTTTTGGCCACTGGCCATCCTGTTTATTTTTTATCATTAGTCAGTTTTCAATCATGAGTTATACTAATCGTATTCGTTCGTTTATTCAATTATTTAAAAAAGCCGTGCGGGGTGAGGAAGAAAACTTCACCGAAGGCAGCATTAATCGTGCAATTTTTCTTTTATCCATTCCCATGATTCTTGAAATGGCGATGGAGTCGGTCTTCGCGATCGTAGATATCTTCTTCGTTAGCCGCCTCAACAATAGTGACGCGGTGGCGGTAATAGGTCTTACTGAATCAATGCTGGCACTCGTATATTCTTTAGCGTGGGGCGTGAGCA
>CAZNCO010000173.1:0-8382 GCA_964571345.1 uncultured Ohtaekwangia sp. | reverse complement strand
GCTTGAGTGTCATCAAACAAGCCATCCAGAAATTACCGGAAGGGCCTTTTCATGCGGATGTTCCAGAGTTTTACCTTCCTCCCAAAGAAGAAGTGTATAACAATATGGAAGCGCTTATCTATCACTTTAAAATTGTGATGGGGGAAACGGATGTTCCAAAAGGCGAAGTGTATCATTGTGTGGAAGGTGGCAATGGAGAGCTTGGTTTTTACCTGATCAGCGATGGAGGAAGAACTCCTTTCAGACTGCATTTCAGAAGACCTTGTTTTATTTATTACCAGGCATATCCTGAAATGATCAAAGGCTCAATGCTCTCAGACGCAATATTGACAATGAGTAGTATGAACGTGATTGCCGGAGAGCTTGATGCTTAAGTGGTTTTTAGATTTTGAATGTTGACTTTTAAATGATGGAGATAAAGTTTTCAGACGAAGCACTCGCGAAAGCAAAACAAATCATCGCCCGCTATCCGGACGGAAAGCAGAGGTCTGCGCTGTTGCCATTGCTACATTTGGCGCAGTCGGAGTTTGAGGGTTGGTTGAGTGCAGACGTGATGGATTATGTTGCCTCGCTACTTCAGATCAAACCGATTGAAGTGTACGAGGTGGCTACGTTCTACTCCATGTTTAATACGAAGAAAGTTGGAAAGTGCTTGCTGGAAGTATGTCAGACAAGCTCTTGCTGGTTGAGAGGTTCGGAAGAAATTGTGAACCACATCAAGAGTAAGTTGAATATTGAAGTAGGGGAGACTACTGACGATGGAATGTTTACCTTAAAAACGGTGGAATGTCTTGGCTCCTGCGGCACAGCGCCAATGTTGCAATGTGGTGCCGACTTTCATGAGAACTTGACAATTGAAAAAGTAGATGCTCTGATTGAAAAAATGAAAGCGAAAGGTGAACGTAGTTCGTATTTGAAGTCGATGGCTGTTAATAATTAATTGATGGGAAGAAAATTATTATTGGAGCATGTAAACGAGCCTGGCATCAACACCTTTGAGGTGTACAGGAAGAAAGGCGGCTATGCTTCGGTGGAGAAAGCACTGAAGACGATGACGCCCGATGCTGTAACAGAAGAAGTGAAGAAATCAGGTTTGCGCGGAAGAGGAGGTGCTGGATTTCCAGCCGGCATGAAGTGGAGTTTCATCGACAAGAAATCCGGTAAGCCACGCTACCTGGTTTGCAATGCAGACGAGAGTGAGCCGGGCACATTCAAGGACCGTTATTTGATGGAAAAGATTCCTCACCTGTTGGTAGAGGGTATGATCACATCCAGTTTTGCGCTGGGCGCGAATACATCCTACATCTACATTCGGGGCGAATACATGTACATCGTTCGCATTTTAGAGAAGGCCATTGAAGAAGCATATGCAAATGGATTTCTTGGTAAGAATATTTTAGGAACAGATTACTCACTTGATTTATATGTTCACCCGGGTGCAGGTGCTTACATCTGTGGCGAAGAAACGGCATTGCTTGAATCACTGGAAGGTAAGCGTGGCAACCCGAGATTGAAGCCACCATTCCCTGCCATTGCCGGTTTGTATGCTTGCCCCACCGTTGTTAATAATGTAGAGACAATAGCCACCGTTGTGCCAATTATCAACATGGGAGGCGATGAATATGCAAAGATTGGCATTGGCAAAAGCACGGGCACAAAGCTGATCTCTGCCAGTGGCCATATCAACAAGCCAGGTGTTTACGAAATTGAACTGGGCTTGCCTGTTGAAGAATTTATTTACTCAGAAGAATATTGTGGCGGCATTTGGAAAGGTAGAAAAATGAAAGCCGTGGTAGCGGGTGGTTCATCCGTTCCCATTCTTCCAACAGATTTGATTTTAAAAACAGCAAAAGGCGAACCTCGTCTGATGACGTATGAATCATTGTCGGATGGTGGTTTTGTGAGCGGAACGATGCTGGGATCAGGCGGATTCATTGTAATGGATGAGACGACTGACATCGTAAAAAACCTTTACACCTTTGCCCGGTTCTATCACCATGAATCGTGCGGACAGTGTAGTCCGTGCCGTGAGGGAACTGCTTGGATGGAAAAGATTATTCATCGCCTGCATCATGGTCATGGCAAAAAAGAGGACATTGATTTATTGGTAGACGTGGCAAAGAAAATTGAGGGCAATACCATTTGTCCATTAGGCGATGCTGCGGCCTGGCCAGTGGCAAGTGCGGTGAGGCATTTCAGGAAAGAGTTTGAGTTGGCGGTTACCGGGTCACAGTTACCGGTTACCGGAAATCTGGAACTGGCAACACATTAAATGATGGCGAAACTAACAATAGATGGAATTGAAGTAGAAGTGCCAGATGGTACTACCATCCTCAATGCTGCGCGGCAGATTGGTGGTGAAGTTGTTCCTCCAGCTATGTGCTACTATTCTTCATTAAAAGATACAGGAGGTAAATGCAGAGTGTGTTTGGTTAAGGTGGCACAAGGCTCGGCAAAAGATCCACGACCGATGCCCAAGTTGGTAGCTTCTTGTCGCACCCCTGTGGCAGATGGAATGGTCGTTCAAAACATTTCTTCACCGGAAGTACTCGAAGCACGCAAAGGTGTGGTAGAGTTTCTGTTGTTAAATCATCCGCTCGATTGCCCGATTTGCGATCAGGCTGGCGAGTGCGATTTACAAAATCTTGCGTACGAGCATGGTGTTGCAAAAACAAGATCAGAAGAGGAGAGACGTGAGTTTGAAAAGATAGATATAGGCGATAAGATCAAGTTGCACATGACGCGCTGCATCCTCTGCTATCGCTGCACATTTGTGGCTGATCAATTAACGAATAATCGTGTTCATGGTGTTTTGGGCCGCGGAGATAAGTCGGAGATTAGTACTTACATTGAGAAGGCAATCGATAATGATTTCTCAGGAAACATGATTGATGTCTGCCCTGTAGGAGCACTCACCGATAAGACATTCAGATTTAAAAGTCGTGTGTGGTTTACAAATCCGAAAGACGCACATCGCGAATGCACGAAGTGTTCAGGCAAAGTTGTGCTTTGGATGAAAGGAGAAGAAGTGCTTCGCGTGTCAGCCCGGAAAGATCAATACGGTGAAGTAAAAGAATATATTTGCAACGAATGTCGCTACGACCATAAAGACGTAAGCCATTGGGTGGTAGAAGGCCCTCGGCATATCGACCATCATTCTGTGATTTCGCAAAATCATTATGAGAAAATAGATTTGCAGAAATTGAAGAAGGAAGTAGAAAGGCAATTGGTTTTTCAAAAAGGAAAATCACTTCCGGAAGCTAATATTGAGAACCAGGCATGATCGCATTTCTAACATATAAAACTATTCTTATCCTGGTGATCTTCACCATCACACTTGCTGTTGCTGCCTATTCAACTTATGCAGAGCGCAAAGTAGCAGCTTTTCTTCAGGATCGCGTTGGGCCAGACAGGGCCGGACCTTTTGGGATCTTGCAACCTTTGGCTGATGGACTGAAATTTATTTACAAAGAAGAGATCATTCCGAATGTATCGAATAAAGTTCTCTTTATCCTCGGCCCGTGCATTGCGATGCTTACAGCGCTGATGGCGGGAGTTGTAGTGCCGTGGGGAAATATGATTACGATCGGTGGCGAGTCATACTCGCTGCAAATTGTAGATTTGAATATCGGAATCCTCTATGTGTTTGGAGTGGTGTCGATTGGTGTCTATGGCATCATGATTGGTGGTTGGGCTTCCAATAATAAATTCTCTCTGCTTGGCGCAATCCGTGCCTCTGCGCAAATGATCAGTTATGAAATCGCGATGGGACTTTCCATTATCGCCTTGATATTAATGACAGGTACTCTGAGCTTACGCGAAATCAGCTTGCAGCAAACAGGAGGTGAAGGTATGCACTGGAATCTTTGGAACGTGTGCTATCAGCCACTAGGCTTCCTGATCTTCCTGATCTGCGCTTTCGCGGAAACGAATCGTACTCCATTTGACTTACCTGAATGCGAAACGGAATTGGTGGGTGGCTATCATACCGAGTACAGCAGTATGAAACTTGGCTTCTATCTTTTTGCCGAGTACATCAACATGTTCATTTCTTCGGCTGTTATTTCAACCTTGTATTTTGGTGGATTTAATTTTCCGTTCATGAACAATCTGGGGCTTTCGCCTAATGCAATTGCTGTGTTAGGAACGTTAGCTATGTTTGCCAAGATTGTATTCTTTATTTTCTTTTTCATGTGGATACGCTGGACGATTCCACGCTTCCGCTACGATCAATTGATGAACTTGGGTTGGAAAGTGATGATCCCATTGGCCCTTGCAAATATTGGTATTACAGGATTAGTGTTGGTTCTTAAAAATAATTTTTAATGCTGACGAACAGAGCCAAAGTTGTTGTAAAGAAAGAAATGAATTTCTGGGAACGGATTTACCTTCCCGCTATTCTGGGCGGCATCGTTGTCACTATAAAACATTTGCTCAGAAGGAAGACTACGATTAAGTATCCTGAGCAGAAGCGCGAAGTGAGTGCCGTGTGGAGAGGCCAGCATGTGTTGAAGCGCGATGAACATGGAGCGGAGCGTTGCACAGCCTGTGGACTTTGTGCTGTGGCCTGTCCTGCAGAAGCAATTACGATGACAGCAGCGGAGAGAAAGAAGGGCGAGGAAAAACTTTATCGTGAAGAGAAGTATGCATCGGTTTATGAAATTAATATGTTGCGTTGCATCTTCTGTGGCCTATGTGAGGAAGCTTGCCCCAAGGAAGCGATCTTTCTTACAGACCGTATTTTGCCAAGCGACTTTGCGAGAAATGGTTTTGTGTTTGGAAAAGATAAACTGGTGGAGCAGGTAGATAAAAGAGTGGATGTAACGAAGCGCCAAACAAAAGCGGTGCTCGAGTTTAAAACTCATAAATTACTTAGCCACAACAAATAGATATATTGTGACCCTAAACGTATTTTACTTTCTCTCTTTTGTTGCAATTTTTTCGGCACTGCTGGTAGTTTTCTCCAAGAACCCAGTGCACAGTGTGTTGTATCTGGTGATAACCTTCTTTGCCATCGCAGTTCATTATTATGTTTTGCTGAATGCCCAGTTCCTGGCGGCCGTTCACGTGATTGTGTATGCAGGAGCCATCATGGTTTTATTCCTGTACGTGATCATGTTACTCAACCTTAATAAGGAATCAGATTACCATAAGAAAACGTGGTTAAAGATTAGTGCAGTTGTTTCTGCATGCCTGTTGATGGTTGTGTTGGTGGGAGCCTTGAAAGGAGCACAGCCCGCGGTAGCTGCGTCTTCTGACGGATTAGGCTCAGTAAAGAATTTAGGTAAGATTTTGTTTACGGAATTTCTTCTTCCATTTGAAATATCATCCATCCTTTTGCTTGCTGCCATGGTCGGAGTAGTGATGGTTGGTAAAAAAGATGCGGAGAAGTTTTGAGTGAATAATAAATTATAAGCGAACAACTTTAAACCAAGATACGCCCTTGCAAGTACCTATCGAATATTACATCTGGCTCAGCTCCATCCTTTTCACGATCGGAGTGTTGGGTGTGCTATACCGAAGAAATGCCATTATCATCTTCATGTGTATTGAGCTGATGTTAAATGCAGTGAATCTTTTAATGGTCGCATTCTCTACTTATCTGAATGATGCGACAGGTCAGGTATTTGTTTTCTTTATCATGGCCGTAGCTGCGGCAGAGGTTGCTGTGGGCTTAGCCATTCTTGTGATGATTTATCGCAATACAAAATCAGTTGATATTAATATTTTGAACAAGCTGAAAGGATGAATTATTCTTTACTCATAACGCTGATTCCACTTTTGCCTTTGTTAGGATTCACAGCCATTGCCCTCAATAGCCGCAAGATGGCGCATGGACTGAGTGCGGCCATTGCCTGTGGAGCGGTGTTAATTGGATTTATTTTGTCTATTGTTCTTTTCCTTGGTTTGCTGGGAGGTACACAATCTTATGAAGTAACATTATTTGACTGGATCACAGCTGGCGACTTTAAAGCAAGCATCAGTTTTTTGGTCGATCCGCTTTCATCGTTGATGTTGATGGTGATCACGGGAGTTGGATTTCTGATCCATGTCTATTCTATCGGCTACATGCATGATGATGCCGGTTTCAACCGCTTCTTCTCATACCTGAATTTGTTTGTGTTCTTCATGCTGCTGTTAGTGATGGGTAGCAATTATCTTTTGATGTTTGTAGGATGGGAAGGAGTGGGGTTGTGTTCGTATTTGTTGATTGGCTTCTGGTTTAAAAATCAGGATTACAACAAAGCTGCCAATAAAGCTTTCATCATGAACCGCATTGGTGATTTAGGTTTGATCATTGGTGTGATTCTCATCTTCGTAAATTTCGGAAGCATAAACTATGGTGAGGTCTTTCAAAAAGCCGGAAGTTTAGACTCATCGGTTCTTACCTTAATTACCATTTTACTTTTTGTAGGAGCCATGGGTAAGAGTGCCCAGATTCCATTGTACACCTGGCTTCCCGATGCGATGGCAGGACCAACTCCCGTGTCTGCATTGATACACGCTGCCACCATGGTGACGGCCGGAGTTTATATGGTTGCACGTAACAATGTCTTATATTCCCTTTCACCGATCTCGATGCAGCTCGTGCTTGTGACTGGATTAGCAACAGCTTTGTTTGCTGCTACAATCGCTTTGGCACAAACCGATATTAAAAAGGTTTTGGCTTATTCTACCGTAAGTCAGTTAGGATTAATGTTTGTTGCTTTAGGAGTTGGCGCTTATGCTTCTGGAATCTTTCACATGGCAACGCACGCCTTCTTCAAGGCTTTGTTATTTCTTGGTGCGGGTAGTGTGATCCACGCACTGAGCGGGGAACAGGACATTCGCAAGATGGGCGGCCTGAAAAAATATATTCCAATTACATCCATCACATTTTTGGTTGGAGTGTTGGCAATTTCAGGAATTCCTCCCTTTGCAGGATTCTTTTCGAAAGACGAGATTTTAGCGCACGCCTTTGAGCAAAGCCCTATTATTTGGGGAGTTGTATTGGCAGCATCGCTGCTCACGGTGTTTTATATGTTCCGCTTATTATTCCTGGTGTTCTACGGAAAGGAGAGGGCGGGCGAAGAAGTTTTGCATCACATTCACGAGTCACCAAAAAGTATCACCATTCCACTTATGATCCTGGCAGTATTGAGTTTGCTTGGCGGATTTATGGGAGTGCCAGAAGCCCTTGCTGGAAGCAACTGGATCAGCAGTTTTTTGTCACCGGTATTTGAGCCGTCAGCCAAATTGTTGCAGAAACATTCCTTAACACATTCAATGGAATATATGCTGATGGGCACTACGGTTGGTCTCACACTTGTTGTGATCGCGATTGGATATAGCAGATATGTTAGCAAGGCGCATGTTCCAGCTTCAGCAGATCAACAGATTTCGCACTCTCATAGAGTCATTTTGAATAAGTATTATGTGGATGAAATATATGACGCGGTGATTGTAAAACCCTTATTCTGGCTTTCGCGAAAGCTCGAAACGTTTGTTGAAAAAGCCGGTATTGATGCGATTGTGAATTCGATGGGTGAATCCGTGAGCGAATCAGGTAAGGTTATTCAGAGGCTACAGAATGGAAGCATAGGCTACTACATCTTTGTAATGGTCATTGGAGTTATCTTGATTTTATCTTATTCATTTTTGAAGTAATGTTTACAATTGTCTTAATCATATTGCCCTTACTTTTTGGTTTAGTTGCGCTGTTATTTCAAAGCAAGACGGCCAGGATGATTGCTTTGGCAGGCGCATTGTTGGAACTGATTTTTTCCTTGTATGTGATTAATCAATTCAATTTGTTGACACCTGAACAATTGCAGGTAAGCATTCCCTGGATTCGTTCGCTGGGCATTCATTTTGCAGTAGCGCTGGATGGATTGAATTTGTTGATGGTGCTGCTCACCACTCTATTGGTGCCATTCATTGTTCTGTCGTCCTATAAAAACCAAAACCGACCTTCGTCATTTTATGCGTTGATGCTCATGATGCAAGCCGCGCTTGTGGGGGTATTCACTGCTACTGATGGATTCGTGTTTTATATCTTCTGGGAACTAGCCCTTATTCCTATCTATTTTATTTGCCTGATCTGGGGTGGGGATGAGCGCGGAAAAATCACGCTTAAGTTTTTAATTTACACACTTGCTGGTAGTTTGGTGATGTTGGTTGCCTTAATTTTCTTATACAATAAATCAGTAGACCATAGTTTCGCGATTGATAGTTTGTACAAAGCAGGAAGATCATTGCCGGCAGCTCAGCAGGCAATTGTATTTTGGTCACTCTTTTTTGCTTTCGCTATCAAAATGCCTGTGTTTCCTTTTCATACTTGGCAGCCTGATACCTATACTGTTGCCCCAGCTCAAGGAACAATGTTACTCAGCGGTATTATGC
>CAZNCO010000172.1:0-8406 GCA_964571345.1 uncultured Ohtaekwangia sp. | reverse complement strand
GTTTTAGGTACGGAAGAATGGAGTTCAACTGCTCCCGCAGAAACAATTCTCCATTATGGACGGCCATACAAATTGAAATTCGATCCACTATTGCTTTTTCAGTTTATCCAATGAAACCAAAGAAAGTAAAAGCATTGCTATTCCAATTGGATTATTGATGTATTGATTTGTCAGAGACTGGATGAAGGTAAATAGGCTGCTATAGAAATAGGCATCTGCCGTTGGTGATGGCTCTGCCTTTTTATACTTTTTGGTAATAGTTAAAAAGAGAAAGACCCAAAACGAAAGTCCAATAATCCCTTGTTTGTGAAAAATCTCGAGATAAGATATTTCCATGTGGACCGGTCTTGATGGAATACCTTGACCAAAACCATGACCAAAGATGAAAGACGGGAAAGTTATTCGGTCCTTTACTTCATGCATTTGCTGAAATCGTCCTGCGTCAGAATAATTACGATCGCCAAATAAGCTAGAATTTGGAAGTGCCGAGGTATCGGCATTATTCTTAGAATCAATCCACTCGCTAACTTTAAAGGTAAAACTATTTCCAGCGACAGCGATTAGAATTGCAAAGAGCACTGAGGCCACGGTGTAGTAGATCGGCTTGTTTCTAAAAAAATATGCAGCATACGTCAAAGCTAGTGAAAATAGAAGGCCCCGAGTTACACTCGCGGTTATCGCTAAAATCAAAAGAGTAAAAAAAGCATACTTTGCTTTCTTGTCGCTAAAAGCAAAAAAAATTGAGCCCACTCCTAAGAAGAGAAATCCTTTATAAAAAAAAGACAATTCTCCCCGATAAAAAAATTCTTGCGTTGATAAAGTGGCGTTATAGAAAGTGTGGAAGGGAATGATGCCTGTATTCAAAAGTGCAAGTATTATCAAAAATACAATGGCGATAGCCACTGCACACTGCCTTACAAGTCTTGAAACCCTCTCGGTCTCTATTCCCTCAATAGACAGTGCAAAAAAAGGAAGTGCTAGAAAATAAGAAAGAGGTTTAACATCCTCGAAAACAGATTTGACTGGATTTTCTGATAACCAAGCAACACAAATTCCAATTAAAATTATGACAAGAAAAAATAATTCCATTCTCCAGTATTCAAGGGAAATTGTTTTCCCGTTTACTACCTGGATGAGTGTGATCACTAAAGCTGCAGCGAAGAAAATCATTCGTAACGAAATCGGACCAATGGCTGTAAGACGGCCACCGCCACCGACTAAGATTTCAATGACAACGGATAAGAAAAGAGTCCTGGCAACCCGATCTAACATTACAAAGGATTTTGAATCAGACATCTTATGAATTTTGTTGTTCTGAATCTGACGGACAATTTAATTGATCTTAGAAGTTGATTGATCAATAGAAAAAAATAGGAATGATATTCTCGGCCAAACAATCGCGAGGCTTTTAGATATATCACGAAACGAGTCAGTGCGTCTGCAAGATTGGAAGTGTCTACGGCAAGGCTTTGTACACAGATGCTTTCTAATGCGTAAAACGTTTTCTGATGCTGGATTACCCTTTCGATAAATGCAAGGTCACTGAAGTCTAGCGGAAAACGCTCATCATAGCCGTTGCTCTTTTGAAATAAATCTGTTGAAATAATAAGGCCACTGTTAATAAACTTAAACTCTTGTAATGAATAGGTGCCCCCTTCTACAAAATCGGCAGAAACCCCTCTCCCCAATTTTAATTTATATGGAGATATAAGCCGTATACCACTTTTAACTAATGGCGTGAATAACTCGGTAGCTGAATTACGAGCAAAAGCTGCGCTTAGATTGTCAAAAAAAGATTCTGGAAAAGTTGTATCCTGATCTGCCAGCATCATCCATTTCTTATTTAGCTCTTTCGCCTTTCGATAACCTTCGTTGTAAGCTTTGCTCACGCCAGGATTAGTGGAGTCATGAACATAAAAAATATTCCATTGTGCACTTACACAAGCCTGTGATTGCAATGAGTTGTCATAAATAAACAGGAAGCCTTTCCCGTTCACACCTTTTGATAAAGAGGTAAAGGCGGCAGAATCTGGTAGTTGCATTTCGTACAAAACGAGTATTACCAGCAGGTCATCTATCGCCAAACTCATGTGTGTTATTTCACACAAGTTAAATTTATCTTCTCTAATTTCTTCTTGGTTTTTGATAGAATAGGTTCTTATTTTTGACTGATCACTTTAATTCCATTATGAGAATCCCGTCCACGCAAGCCGAGTACCAGGAAGACTACCAACAAAGCATTGATTCACCCGAAAAATTCTGGGAAGGAATAGCACAAGATTTCAATTGGAGAAAAAAATGGGACAAGGTTTTGCAGTGGGACTTCACCAAGCCGGAAGTGAAATGGTTTCTCGGAGGAAAATTAAATATAACCGAGAATTGCATTGACCGCCATTTGCCTGTACGCGCAAATCAAACCGCAATACTTTGGGAATCAAATGATCCGCATGAACAGAGTCGTAAAATTAGCTACCAGGAGTTGCACGATCAGGTGTGCCGCGTGGCCAATATGTTAAAAGCACATGGCGTAACAAAAGGAGATCGGGTTTGCATCTATATGCCAATGGTGCCTGAGACCGCTTTTGCAATGCTTGGCTGTGCACGCATTGGTGCGGTTCATTCAGTGGTATTTGCTGGTTTCTCTTCTGGTTCCTTAGTGGATCGTATCAATGACTCTAAATGTAAGTTGGTACTCACCGCTGACGGTGCATTTCGAGGCGATAAAAAAGTTGACCTTAAAGGTATTGTCGACAATGCAGTTGAAAAATGCTCTTCAATAGAAAAAGTAATTGTGCTTGAGCGCACAAAATCAAATCCATCGATGAAAGAGGGTCGCGATTTGTGGTGGCATGATGAAATAAAAAAAGTTGCTGCCATTTGCCCTGCTGAAGAAATGGATGCAGAAGATATGTTGTTCATCTTATACACTTCAGGTTCTACCGGTAAGCCAAAAGGAATGGTGCACACATGCGGTGGATATATGGTTTACACCAACTACACATTTCGAACGGCATTTCAATATAAAGACGGCCAACTTTATTGGTGCACTGCCGATGTAGGATGGATCACCGGTCACTCGTACATTGTCTATGGCCCACTCTCAGCAGGTGGCACTACGCTAATGTTCGAAGGTGTTCCCAGCTATCCGGATATGGGCAGATTCTGGCACGTAATTGAAAAGCATCGGGTGAATATCTTCTATACGGCACCTACAGCCATCCGATCTCTGCAAACCGCACCGATTGAATTTGTTGAAAAATATGACCTCTCATCTTTGGAAATTATCGGAAGCGTAGGCGAGCCCATCAATGAAGAAGCCTGGCATTGGTATCACAAACATATCGGCAAAGAAAAATGCCCGGTGATTGATACCTGGTGGCAAACAGAAACTGGTGGATTCATGATCACTCCCATCGCTAACGTAACAAAGCTCAAACCGGCATTTGCTTCGTTTCCCCTTCCAGGCGTTCAGCCTGCAGTAATGGACGAAAAAGGAAATGAACTAGCGAAAAATGGAATTGAAGGTCGACTTGCGATCAAATTTCCATGGCCTTCTATAGCGAGAACCATCTATGGAGATCATCAGCGCTTTAAGGAAACCTACTTCTCAACTTTCCCCGGAAAATATTTTACAGGAGATGGATGCAGGCGTGATGAGGAAGGCTATTATCGCATCACTGGCAGAGTAGACGACATTATAATAGTGTCAGGTCACAACATGGGCACTGCTGAAATTGAGAGTGCTATCGATGAACACTCAGGCGTGGCCGAATCAGCAGTTGTTGGCTACCCTCATGACATTAAAGGGCAGGGTGTTTATGCATTTGTAATTTGCTATGAAAAACCTCACAACGAGGAAAAGCTACGGGCGGAAATTCGCGATACGGTGTCAAAAATTATAGGTCCAATTGCAAAGCCAGATAAAATTCAGTTTGTGAGCGGACTTCCCAAAACACGTTCTGGAAAAATTATGCGAAGGATTCTCAGGAAGGTAGCAGAAGGAGATACCTCCAACCTCGGAGATATCACCACACTTCTGGATCCAAATGTTGTTGAAGAAATTAAGAACGGAGCATTATAACTTTTATATTTTTGTGTCATGGAAATATCAGGAAACATAGTACAAATTCTTCCGCTACAATCTGGCCAGGGAAAAAATGGAACCTGGAAAAAGCAGGAGTTTATTTTAGAAACACCAGGTCAATACCCAAAAAAGGTTTGTATGAATTTGTGGGGTGAAAAAGTAGACGAAATCAAAATTGCCGTGGGTGATAAGATCACAGCATCCATTAATATTGAAAGTCGCGAATACAATGGCCGCTGGTACACAGATGTGCGTGCATGGAAAGTTCAGAAGGAAGGCAATGGCCAATCAAAAGGCGATGTTCCACCTCCACCTGATGACACTTTCATTCCAGACTCAACCTCAAGTGATGATCTGCCATTTTAATGGCTGACTCGTCTCAGAATTCCTCAGACAAAATTGCCGTTGTTCTTTTAGCGGCAGGATCTTCTTCACGAATGGGTCAGCCTAAGCAACTGCTAAAAGTGGAAAATGATTTTCTTCTCAGAAGATCAGTGAATATTGCTTTGCAGTCAACGGCACAGCAGGTCGTTGTTATTCTTGGCCATCGCGCTGAAGACTTAAGAACGTTGATATCGGATCTTCCGGTTACAATTGTGGTAAACGAACACTGGGAACTTGGAATGGGCAACTCTATAAAATGCGGCATCACATTTTTAAAAAATAACTCGTTTGAAGCGGGTTTATTTATGACTTGTGATCAACCTATGCTGCAACCGGATCACTTACAAAAAATCATCTCTTCTTACAAAAAGAACAAACCTGATATTGTAGCTTCTCACTACGGTGGATCGTTTGGCATACCGGCTTTGTTTGACAAAAATCTGTTTGATAGATTGTTACTTATTGACGATCAGCAAGGAGCAAAAAAAGTTATTCAAGAAAACAGCAAGCATCTTGACTCCATCGAGTTTGCGGAAGGCGCCATTGATCTGGATACACCTGAAGATTATCGGACATATCAACAGCTGATCGATAAAAATAGAAATCTCTGATCCGGGCATTTTAAATACGCGTTCTTAATTTCACTTTTGCGGCCTTAAAAAAATTAATTATGCGTAAATCATTTTTCATTGCATGTCTGATCATTGGCTCCTTAACCGTGCAAGCACAATTCACGAAGGGAACAATTACTTTTGGAGGTAGCGCTGGTTACAGTTCTGTCACAAGGAAAATTACAAATGCGAATGTTACCGTTACGGACGGCACTACCAACACATTTACTTTTGTACCACAGGTGGGCTATTTCTTCATCGACAACCTTGCTGGCGGAGCGGGTATCACACTAAAGTCTTCACGCTTCAACGATGCCAGTTCACCGGCTTATAATTCAAGCACTACGTTCTTATTCTCACCTTTCGTTCGCTACTACTTTCCGCCAAAAATTTACGGTCAATTGAGCGTTGATTTTGGTTCGGTGAATGATAAGAGAGTCGATAACAGAGGAGCAATAAGTCAAAGCGATAGTTATAGCGCGTCAGGTTGGTCGCTGTTAGCCGGCTATCCAATTCTACTTGGCGAAGTAGTAGCCATCGAGCCACAAATTGGATATAGTTCTTTGACACAAAGTTTAAATGCAGGAAATTATACCAATGATGCAGGTTTATTTTTGCGCGTAGGAGTGCAAGTGTATTTGAGCAAATAAAAACAATATTAGCCCAATCCGGCCATTTCAAATTTCAAGATAGCCGTCTGGCAAACTGACGGCTATTGTTTTTTTTGACTTATTGATGCTTTTAATAAAAGGTGAGTTCACGGGAATCAACACCTCACCATGATGAAAACTTACCGTAATGATTCGGCTTAATTTGGTGGTGTTGACTTCTTTTACAGGCCCTAGTTCACCAGCGCTCTCATCGGTCACGATAAACCCGATGATCTCGTCATCATAAAACTCTCCTCGCCCAGATTTTGCACGCTCGGTTTTAGGCAAGTAAATCGAACAACCTTTTAGCTTAGATGCTTCATCTAATGAATCGATTCCTTCAAAGCGAATCACTACCTTTTCTTGCGTCCCCGAAACTTCTTGAGGAAAATAAGGTACCAGGCTTCCCTTTAAATCCAAAAACAACGCTGATACTTCTTCAAAATCCAAGTCGAAATCTAAGTGGGCTGTCACCTCGCCCTTAAGCCCGTGAGTTCTCGATATGTATCCTATTTTAAAGCAGTCTTCAATTCTCATTTACAGAAATCTATGATTTTATAAAAAGAAAAATGCCAACACTCAGTGCTGGCATTCTTATTCATTGAAAAAATACAATTAAGCTTGAGCCGCTTCGCCTTCAGCAGCTGGTGCTTCGGCAGCCGGAGCTGCTGCTGCAACTTCTGCTTTCTTGCGAATAGCTTCAGCACGAGCTTCACGTACTTTGCTTTCTGCCTCTTTACGCGCTTTTGCCTTTTCAGCTTTTGCAGTTGCAAGAGAGTCTTTTTTAGATTGGATCTTGTTTTCTTTTGCTTTTATCCAATCTGCCAATTTCGCATCAGCTTGTTCTTGGGTGATTGCACCCTTGTCAACGCCAATTTGAAGGTGGCGCTTGTACATTACCCCTCTGTAAGACAACATAGCTCTCACGGTATCAGATGGCTGCGCGCCATTCATTAACCAATGGAAAGCACGGTCATCCTGCAAAACGATTGAGGCAGGGTTAGTGAGAGGATTGTAAGTACCAATTTTCTCGATGAACTTCCCATCGCGTGGGCTACGAGAGTCGGCAACGATGATATCAAACATTGCCAATTTTTTGCGGCCTCTGCGGGCCAATCTAATTTTTACCATTTTACTTTTTTTAAGGTTGGAACTCGTCCATTTTTAAAAGGAGTGCAAAGGTAATTTATTTTCCGTGGCTGGCAAGTTTCTCTTTGTGTTTCCCGCCCATTTCGCTCAAAAATCAAAGGCAGTATCGTATTACCTACGCAAAACAACAATCCTCTGAGCTAAACACCAGCCAATCAATTATATTTGAATAAACGATTATTAAGTTTTAAAAACTAAAACCACTTTTCTACATTTGAATTCATTCCAAACTCATATGGACAAATATTCTTATATATCCAATGCTGATGTAAGTTACATCGATCAGCTTTATCAGAATTACAAACAAAATCCAACCGAAGTTGATCCAACCTGGCAAAAATTCTTCGAAGGTTATGATTTTTCGTCTCAGCGTTACGGAGACAATGGCCATGGAGTATCAGGAGCGGACGGTAATATTAAGGAAACGCAGGTACGGACTTTAATTTTTGCTTATCGCTCTTTCGGTCACCTCAAATCAAACACTAATCCTGTGCGCGAGCGCAGAGACCATGGTGTGCAATTAGACCATACCAACTTTGGATTGACGGATGCCGACCTGGATACTGAGTTTGATGTCGCTTCTGAAATTGGAATGCCCAGAACAACTCTTCGTAAAATTATCGAGCGCCTTAAATTGCTCTATCTGGGGCCGATAGGGTTTGAATACAATTTTATCCGAAACGATGAAGTTCGGAGCTGGTTTTCAGATAAGATAGAAAAGCAATATTTCGCGCATAGCCCAAGTCAGGATGAGAAGAAACGAATTCTAAGCAAACTGAATGAGGCTGTTGTTTTTGAGAATTTCCTTCACACCAAGTTTTTAGGGCAGAAAAGGTTTTCGCTTGAAGGCGGAGAAAATACCATTCCTTCCTTGCAGACAATTATTAATAAGGCAGCTGAGCTTGGCGTTAAAGAAGTTGTGATTGGAATGGCGCACCGAGGCCGCTTAAACGTGCTCACCAACATTCTTGGAAAAACCTACGAACAAATCTTCACCGAATTTGAAGGTAACATCAACCCTGACCTTACCATGGGCGATGGCGATGTGAAATATCACTTGGGATATTCAAGTCATATCGAAACTCCTTCAGGAAATAAAATCTACGTCAAACTAACTCCTAACCCTTCACACCTTGAAGCAGTAGATCCACTAGTGGTTGGATACACACGTGGTCAGATCGATGATGAATATAAAGGAGATCTGAGCAAAGGCATGGCTATTCTCATTCATGGGGATGCAGCCGTAGCCGGACAGGGGATCGTTTATGAAGTAATTCAAATGTCGGGGCTGCCAGGTTATACAACTGGTGGAACCATTCACTTCGTGATTAATAACCAGTTTGGTTTTACTACCGATTATGATGATGCCCGCACAAGTATTTATTGTACTGATATTTCCAAAATAGTTGACGCTCCTATTCTTCACGTAAATGGTGATGATGCCGAAGCGGTAATTTTCTGTTCCAACCTTGCAGTTGAATACCGGCAGAAGTTTGGTAAAGACATTTTTATTGACATGCTGTGCTAT
>CAZNCO010000171.1:0-8408 GCA_964571345.1 uncultured Ohtaekwangia sp. | reverse complement strand
AGTTTTTTGCTTCCTTCCTTACTCCACTTCCCGTCCTCTGTTCGTTCTGCGGATACTTTGAACTGATAAATAGATCCAGGCATGTTCTCCGCCACCGCCCGGAATCGCTCCTCACTTTCAATCAGTTTTTGTTGGGATATCTTGCGTTCAGTGATGTCGAGTTCAATGGCCATGAAGCTTATCACTTTGCCATGCTCATCAAAGATTGGTTGTATCTCAATGTCCAGCCAATACGTTCTTCCTGATTTGGAATAATTCAAAATTTCAAATCTTGCCGGCTGGCCGTTTTTAAGCAGCTGCCGCACTTTATCGTTAAGGGAAATATCGGTGGCAGGGCCTTGCAAAAATTCACGAGGCTTCCGTCCAAGTACTTCCCCGAGAGAATATTCCGTAATCCGTTCAAAACTTTCATTCGCCCAAGTTATTCTTCCGTCTGTATCTGCAAGAATTACGGCATTGCTTGTGCGGCTGGCTATAATGGCAAGTTTTTCAACTTCTTTCTCGAGTTTCCGCTTATCGGAAATATCGGTAATTACAGTCATGGAATGTGTTATTTTTCCTTCATCATCCAGCACTGAATTGGCGGATAAGAGCGTATTTAATGTTTCTCCCGTTTTGGTGACAAAATCATATGCTTGATTTATTGTTTTGCCAGTGCGAAGAAAATTCGGAATTCCTTCCAGAACAGCTTTCTCACGGGATTCGGGAGACATAAAATTGGTTACGTATTTACCAAGAACCTCTTCTCTTGAATAACCCATCTTAAGTAGCCAGTAATCACTCACACGAATCAATCGCCCCTCGACATCCATCGAATGCATCATACCAGGCGTTTGGTTATACAAAGCTTTGAAGCGCTCTTCGCTTTCCTTCAAGGCCATCTCCGACAGTTTCCGTTCCGTGATGTCGGTATTGTCATAAGACACCCCAATAATATTATTGGTGTGATCTTTCACGGGCAAATAGGTTGTATGAAGCCAGATGCTTTTTCCATTCGAAGTGATCTTGTTTTCAAAATCTATTTTTTCGCCTTGGAGAGAATTACGGAAATTATGGAGAAAATCTTCTTTGAGTGAATCGGGTATGATGTTCAGAAATAATTCACCTAACAAGATCGGCTTTTCAAACAAGCTCTTTGAAAAATCAAAGGCGGCTGCATTTGCAACTCTAACCCTTCCATCACGATCAAGAAAAACGGTGTTATCTGTGGATGCATTTAGGATCGCCCGCAAATCATTCTCTGACTGGTGCAGCAAATCAGCGGAGAGTTTTCGGTCTGTAATGTTTGAGATATAGCCATGCCAGAGAATGCTTCCATCTGCTTCACTTTGCGGGGTTGCGTGCCCCTCTACCCAAATGGTTCCAGATGGAAGATTAACGCGGTATTCGTCACTCCATTGAGTTAATTTCTCTGACGATTGTTGAATAGAATTTCCCACCCGCTGCAAATCATCAGGATGTAATAAAGCAAACACTTTCGAAGCATCCTCCTGCACCTCCTCCGGGCGCAGTCCATAGATATCAAATATTCCTTCACTGGCATAGGGAAAATGAGAAGTTCCATCTTTTCTCAGCCTGTATTGGTAGATCATGCCCGGCACATGCGCAGCTATTTTCTTAAAGCGGCCGAGCAGCTCTTCCTTCACTTGTTCAGCTCTCTTGCGCTCTGAAATATCACGAACAATGACAGCAGAATTTATTTTGCCGCCAGGAGATATAAAACGCGTTGTGGAAACTTCTCCTATAAATAGAGAGCCATCCTTTCGTTTCATTCTCAGTTCGCCCTGGCTGTGGCCCTCCTCATCGCGTATCTTCAATAAGGTTGACAGTTTTGGATCTGTTAAATCAATCAAGCCATCCCTTCCAACACTACAGATCTCCTCTTCGGTCATCCCAAAAATCCGACAGGCTTCAGGGTTGGCGGATAAGATTTTGCCATCTGGCTCGGTAAACATGATGCCCTCACCAACGTTTTCTACAATCAATCTATTTTTTAGCTCGCTCTCGGCAATGCGCTGATCGTTAACCTTCCGATCCGTAACATCATTCATGAATCCATACCAATAATTGCCTCCATTATTTTCCTGATATGGATTGGATGCTCCGGAAATCCATTTAATAGAATGATCAGGCATTACAACTCTGAACTCAGCCGACCAGGGTTTGTTTGAATAAAATGCAGATTTAATAGAATCAATTAAACTAGGATAATCCTCAGGATGGATCATCTGAAAAACAAGGCTCGCATTCTTCTCCAAATCCTCAGCTGCAATGCCAAACAATGATTGCGAGCCTTTGCTTACGTAAGGAAAAACTGCAGACCCTCCGTCTGTCAGGTAAAAATTGTATATCATCCCTGGCACATTCTCTGATAATCGAGAAAACAGTTCGTTGGCAGAACGCAGATTTTTCTCGGCACTCTTGGATATGGAGGTGTCTTTATAGTAAACAAATAACCCCTGCGGATTGGGGAAAATATTTATTTCAAAAAATTGATCACTATTTACTGAATTCCTGTGCTCAAACACGACTGGCTTCATCGACTTAATTGCCCCTCGGTAAATGTCCACTAGTTCACCGCCTTCCATGAAAGGAAACAAAGTCAACATGTTTTTTCCGACCATGTCTTCGGGTTTCATGTTTGCTTGACTTGCAAACACTGGATTCACCAACGTAAAGTTCAAATGATTGTCAGTGGTAAAAAAACCATCGGTAATTCCCTCCAGCATTCGATTAATCAATCTGCTATTGGCAACCAACTCTGTTTCATTTTTGCGTTTGTCTGTTACATCCTGCAAAATGCCGAGTGCTGATGAGCCTTTAAAAATTCCTTTTGCCTCAATCCAGATTTTTCTGCCGGTAGCGGTGATCATTTCAAAGTCAACCTCTACTACTGTTTTACTTTGTCGTGCACCGCTCAATCCCTCTGCTATTTTTTGCTGAACAATCGGCAGGTAATCAGGATGAATAAATGTTTCGATAAATTTCTGCACCGGCAATTGGCTTCCATCAGCAGCGGATATATCCAACAGTTGAAACAGCTCACGACTCACGGTAAGCTGAAGCGATGCAAGATCCAATTCAGCACTTCCCATCTTTCCAAAGATCAGCGTTTCGCTCAGGCTGACATTTGATTTTGTCAACGCCTCCTCCGATTGCTTCTTAGAGGTAATATCATTTCGAATCGAGAGAAATTCTTTGATTTTTCCATTTTCGTCCAAAAAAGGCATCACAAAAGTGTCTACCCAGTAATATCTTCCATCCTTTGTTTTGTTCTTCACTTCAGCCCGCCACGTATTTCCACTGGCAATGGTTTTCCACATCTCCTTCCAAAACGATTTTGGGTGATAACCTGAATTGATAATATGGTGATCTTGCCCGATCAGTTCCTTCGCTGAATAGCCGCTGATATTTACAAAGTTTTCGTTAACGTAAGTGATGATGCCTTTCTTGTCAGCACGCGAAACAATCGAAGAACTTTGAATGGCATTCTGAAAATCTGAGAGTGATTGATTTAGCTTGCGCTGCGTTTCCTCAGCCTTCTTTCTGTCTGAGATATCGCGAATGAAAGAATAAAATAAAACGTTTCCGTTTTCTTCCACCGGAGTGACCGTGAGTTCAATCGGAAATTCGTGGCCCTTCTTATGCAAAGCGCGTACTTCAATTACTTTATTGAGCATTACGCTTTCTCCTGTCTTTAAATATTTTTTGAAACCGGCTTGATGCTGCTTTCGAAACGCAGTCGGAATAATAATATCAGCGAGCGGTTTACCGACCACGTCTTTTCGTTTCCAGCCAAAAATCTTTTCAGCTGACGCATTCCAATCCAGAATGGTTTGGTTATCATTAATGCTGACAAATGCATCTAAGGATGCTTTACCAATATCATTTTTCAATGGCTCATAGCCCTGTAGTTCCTCCAGGAAGTCAACATAACAATCCGCTCCCATCCAGTTTATGGACTTGCGAAACAATTGCAGAGAGATCTCTTTGCCTTTGCCATTGCGATAACGCACAATGCCATGATTTATAAATGTCTTTGCCTTCTTAGCAGAAATTTCGGGAAGCTTATCGAGCCGATAATTAGCGATATTTAGCGGTTTCGGATGCTTTTTGGGTAAGTCGAGTATTCTACCGGCTTCCTGGTTATACTTCAGAATCTTCCCGCTCATCTTGTTGTAGATGACCACTGGCGTGGGTAAATCATCGCAAGTAAACAGTGCTTCACCCCTAACTTTTACCTCCATAATTCGTTATTTCACTTTATTTACCAATATTACAAATTGGCTGATTAAGATGTAATGGCACTTCTACTTACGTAGATACACTGAATCGCCTTTCTTGAATTTATCAAAAATCACCACACATTTACAAGCAGTCTCTCACTGCAGTTGTTATTACCGCTCAAATGTAGACGAGTTCCCCGCAGCCTATCAGCGGGCAACTTTTTTTCTAAAGATTTTTCAAGAAAGAATTACGATTTGAAGCCTGACAAAAATTCCGCGTCACGCTTTTTCCTGACAGTGAGTAAATGGTGAATAAATGGTAAGTAAATTGTCAGGATATGCTGGTATATGCAGACTGCTTTTTTAGCTGCACTGGCACCCTTTGAGAAAGGCTGAGTTATACCTTTGAATTCTTCTTTCCGGTTTTAATTTTTATCAATGTCTCCCGCACTGCTATGGCAGGAAGTGATGATTTATTATCCTCTACAAAGGCAGTCACTTCTTTTTTGTAATTCTTCACCATGCAGCGAAGTACCCACGAAATTGCTTTGGTGATAAGCACTTCGCGCTCGTGCATCAGCTTGCGAATATTTTGAAATGCCAGCGCAAGCACCTCCTCATTGCGCTCACGCAGAGGCTTACAAAGCAACACCAGCGATGCCCGCCTCTTTTCTATATTTTTACTTGCGGCAAATTTGGTGAGAAGTCTTTTCCAACTCTTCCATTGTGCTGTGACTTCCTTTTTCGAATACTTGCCGGTGCAAAGGGTGTCTACCTCCACCCATCCTTCCAGATGATTGAGCCATTGATCAAAAACAGCCGGATTAAATTTGCGCTGTTCGTTCGTGCAAGTATCCAGTAAGAAGCCAGCCGCCATCTTCTCCGTGCAGGAAGGTGCTTCAAAAAGCAGCGTTAATAAATCTTTAAAAACATCCGGTGGCAGATCTTTATATGCTCTTGTGAACTCTTTCGTAATGTTTCGAAGGGTTGGGTTGTTGATCGGATATTTTGGATGTGAATTCCCGAGATATCTGTCGAGAAAATCGTTGGCAACGGGCTTACCCACCGATTCGACAATACAGGCAAGGAGTTCTTTATGAATTCGTTTGGGGTTTATTTCGCGCGAAACAGCCAAGGCGCCCTGCTTTTAAGTTGCCCAAGCCTTTCCAACTTCATTCAACGGAACACAGCCTTTGAATGGACCCGGCACCTGATTGTATTGCAATACCTGAGTTGCTCCAGGCTCACTTGTGAAAAACCCGGTAATGGTCAATTCTTTCATCTCTATGATGAACGGCTTCTCTCCACCGCCTGCACGCCACCAACCGAAAGATCCGCTGTCTTTCAATTTCGAAAGTGTGTCGTCATGTATTTTTTTGAACAACTCATTTTTATCTTCTGGCTTGCAATTGACAAATGAATCTCCGTACGTCTTTTTTGCTTCCTCATCAAATGCAGCAAGACCATTTACAAAATTTTCTTTTTGTTTGGCGCTATATACTTCCTTTAACATGCCGTCAATAAAGGAAGGGACTCCGGCTTCAATTGCTCCAGGTGTGTCTGTTTTCGGAATAATGATTTCAGCAAGTTCACTCACGAGTGCGGCCTGATCTTCCTTTAAGAATTCCGGCTTGAACGCGAGCCCGGGTTTTGCTTTACAGCCATTCATCAGTCCAGCCAATGTCGGGCCTGTGATCGCATAACCAAGTACCAATGCTGATCTCTGAAGTACTTCTCTCCGGTTCATAATATTATTTTTGATTCAAAAAATTCTCATTGCTAAGCATGTCTGTCGCAACAATCTGCGGTCACAGATTTCCTTTTTTCATTTCTTCCACTGCATGATTAGTGGCTCTCGCAGTAAGCGCCATATAAGTGAGTGACGGATTCTGGCAAGCCGAAGAAGTCATGGCTGCGCCATCTGTTACAAAAACATTTGGTGCTTCGTGAACCTGATTCCATTTGTTTAGCACAGAAGTTTTAGGATCGCGCCCCATGCGAGCTGTTCCCATTTCGTGAATACCAAGACCTATATTATCAGGGCCATCATAGATGTTGATATTCTTAAAGCCAGCTGCTTCAAGCATTTCCGCTGCAGCAACCTTATAATCTTCACGCATTGCTTTCTCATTCTCTTTCCATTCCGCATCAACACTTAGCGTGGGCAAACCATAAATATCTTTTTTGTCTTTGTTGATGGTAACGCGATTGCTTTCATAGGGCAAACATTCACCGAAGCCGGTGATTCCGATTCTCCAAGGGCCCGGTGATTGAAGTGCTTTCTTCAAATCTTCTCCATATGCCATTTCACTTACGCCTCTTCCCCAACTTGATCTGCTGGCACCTCCCTGATAACCATATCCGCGAACAAAATTCTTTTGCTTGTCTTTACCAACATTGCGGAAACGCGGAATATAAATTCCATTGGGTCTGCGGCCGATATAGTACTTGTCTTCAAACCCCTCGACTTCTGCCTCGGCTCCGGCACGATAATGATGATCCATCAGATTGCGACCGAGCTGATCACTTCCATTTCCTAACCCATTGGGGAAACGATTGGATGTTGAATTCAAAAGAATGAATGTGCTGCCCAGTGTAGATGCATTCAGAAAAATAATTTTTGCGAAGAATTCCATTTCCTCTTTCGTTTCTGAATCCAACACACGTACGCCAACGGCTTTGCCCTTCTGTTCATCATATATCACTGAATGAACAATCGAATTGGGTCGCATCGTCATGTTGCCGGTTTTATATGCAAAAGGAAGCGTAGATGAATTGCTGCTGAAGTAAGCACCATAAGGACAACCACGATCGCACATGTTTCTGGACTGACAAATGCCACGACTTGGATCGTGTGGCAACGCAGCAGTGAGATGCGCTACGCGACCGATTGTAATTTTACGTCCAAGTTTCTCGGCCACTTTATCACGGAAGTGTTCTTCTACGCAATTCAAATCCATCGGAGGCAAAAACTTCCCGTCTGGCAATTGCGGAAGACCTTCTGCCCGACCACTCACACCAATAAATGTTTCAACGTAATCATACCAGGGAGCGAGATCTTCGTACCGTATCGGCCAATCTACACCATGACCATCGGCAGCATTCGCTTCAAAGTCCATGGGAGACAAGCGATAGGTTTGCTTTCCCCACATCAGTGAACGCCCGCCTTCATGATAGCCACGAATCCAATCGAAAGGCTTCACTTCTGTGTACGGATTTTCGGTGTCCTTCACCCACCAATGTTTATTGCCCTGGTTTACCCAATTGGTGCGCGATTGCACAGGATAGAATTTCATTTCCTCTTCGCTGAGGCGATTGGCATGCGGAAGTTGCCACGGATCTTTTGTCATCGTAGGATAATCCACCTGGTGCTTTACCGCGCGACCGCGTTCCAGTACCAATGTCTTCAATCCTTTTTCGGTTAGTTCTTTGGCAGCCCATCCACCACTAATGCCGGTGCCTACTACTATTGCATCGAAGGTATTTTTGCTTTCTGCGTCTATGTTGAGATTCATGATCGGAAACTAGAGGTTGGGTTGATCTTGGATTCGGAATGCTAGATGCTAGATACTTGATACTAGATGCTGGATGTTTTGTGGCACATCCAGTATCTAGCGGGTCATTCAATATCCCCACTTCTTCATTACTTCAAGATCTTCTTTCGCACACTCGATCGGAGTTTTACCTTGATAAGATTCCTGCTCGATGATGAAATGAACGGTACCTCCGGAGCTTCTTCCCAAGTCAATTACTTCTTTCACATTCACAATTCCTTTTCCCAGCACGGTGCTCTCGTATTTCTCATGACCACCGGCTGCGCCCAGGATCTCATCTTTTACGTGCATCGATTCAAAACGGCCTGGGAATTTTTTCACGATATCAATTGCTTTTGCTCCGCCATTGTAAAGATTACCAGTGTCCAATTGCTGCATCACGCCACTTGGATCAGTGTTTGAAAGAATCAGGTCATACACAGTCTTGTCTCCAAGCTTTTGACTGAATTCAAAATCGTGATTATGGTAGCCAAACTTCATACCCGACTTTTTGCAGAGCTCACCACACTTGTTGAACACGTCCATAAATCTCTTCAAATCATCTTCGGTTTGACGCAGCGTTTGGTCAAGCCAGGGGCTAATTACATAACGCTGGCCAGCTGTGGCGGCATCTTCAATGGTATATTTC
>CAZNCO010000170.1:0-8428 GCA_964571345.1 uncultured Ohtaekwangia sp. | reverse complement strand
TTTTTGTTTTGCACTTCAAGTGTATTATAGTCACCCGGCTTGATAAATTTGAATGCTTGCCCATCGTCCCATGCACCAGGGTGGGTGCTCCATTGAATAATCTGGATGTTGCTTTGCATACTATTGGCACCTACGCTGATGAATAGATTGCTGTGGATGGCTTTTATTTTGTAGAAAACATTGCTGCTGATCGGCTGACTGGGGCAGAGATAATATGAACATGAGAGATAAAAAAGCAAACTGCATTTTTTCATACTTCATATTTACGGAATAAAAATAGATTCTGATTGAGAATCCACATTTTCTATATATGAATTTGAATGAGCATATTCGCTATCTCTACATCCCCTGCCGTTGATTGTAGTTATTAACAACTCAAAATTATCAGCAAAGAAAAAAGAAGCAAAAAAAGAAAATTACCCTTACCGTTGGCGGTGGGCTGATTATTGATCTCTGTTTCACAAGGAAATTGTAGCCAAGGGAAGGTCTCAACTGCGTTGAAGAATTTGCATATCATTGGCGAACGCGAAAACAATTCACTACTTTTATAGACGATATGACCACCGCAGCAAAAAAAATCAAAAAGGAGCATGTAAAGTCTTTGCTGAAGCGTAAATCAGCTAAGGCAAAAAAGAATCCGTCTGCATTTTTCGGCAAATTGAAAGATGGAACAGACGGACTTGCATATCAAAAGAAGCTCCGCGATGAATGGAATTAATTACCTGGTAGATACCAATTTTCTCATCTACCTCCTCAACGGAAACGCATCTGTAAAGCCATATTTAAACAACAACTACTTCATTTCCGAAATTACTGAAATGGAACTGCTTGGTGTAAAAGATATTCCATCACTTGTACTGAAAACCCGGGCAGCTCTGATCGACAACTGCTTTCTCGTTAATTTCAATTCCGACATCAAAGAGATTGCCATCCGCTTGAAACAGAAAACATCCATTAAACTTCCGGATGCCATCATCGCAGCTTCAGCAATGTACATGGGCATGCCACTCATCTCGGCAGACAAAGACTTAACGCGCATAGAGGGGCTGGATCTTATCTTATTAAAGCTTTGACGAACAGAATTCAGAAGTTGCAGATACCAGAAAGTTATTTTCAAAGAACCACACTGTTTGGGTTTTCCACCAGCATCCTGTCTGACGGAGTTAATTCCAAATCAGCGCACGCGGTCGAAGGTGTTGGACGATTAATGATGAATAAGGCGACCAATGCTGCCGCCAACAGCAGAAAAGAATAATTACCGGTGAGCAGGTAACTGACTAAAGCGAACATCGTAGGCATCTCAAGCAAAGCCCAACGTATCAACAATGGCCCTCTGTAGGCAGTCAGTTTCTCCGCCAGGGTTTTCTTCTGAATGACTCCTCTCAATAGCATTTTGGGAATATACATGCTCGCTACAAATCCGCCCGCAGCAAGTGCGGCACCCACTACCTGGAGGATAGTGGTCAGATCAACCGACTGCCCTAAGTCGCCATTGGCTACCAGGTAGTAAGCTACGCAGGCAAACAGTATCTGTGGCACCAGCAGGCCACTGTGAAGTATCGTGAGCTGGTTAAAGTATTGCTGGGAGGTTTGGCCTTGTACTGGCATAGTGGTTTTATTTAGCTACGATCTGGCTTTTCCTTTTGGTAATACAAGATAACATCGGTGACAGTTAAATTCATAATACCTGCTAAGTTTCCGGTCAGTAGCCCCAAAAAAATTCAATATATTAGAATGAAAATGAAAGTGAATTACAAAACCATACGTGATTACCTAAATGAGAAGTAACCTAAGCCACACAAAGTTGACTGTGATGTTGATCAGCATGATGATCATGTTGTTGACACTATCCCGCTGCTCAAACCGGCTAGACCAGAAGCAAAGACCGAACATCTTGTTCATCATGTCAGACGACCACGCCTACCCAGCGATTAGCGCCTCTAACAGCAGCTTAATTCAAACGCCCCATATCGAACGGATTGCGCGGGAAGGAATGCTTTTTACTAACGCATGTGTTACGAACTCCTTATGTGCGCCCTCCAGAGCTGTGATACTAACCGGCAAACACTCGCATCTGAATGGTAAGATTGACAACATCATGCCGTTCGACACATTACAAACCACCTTTCCTCAGCTGTTTCAACAAGCAGGCTATCAAACCGCCATGTACGGGAAACTGCATTTTGGAAACAATCCAAAAGGTGTGGATGATTTCATGATCCTGCCTGATCAGGGCGATTATATCAATCCTAATTTTCTTACACCTAGAGGAGATACTACCGTTACCGGATATGTCACGGACCTGATCACTGATTTTGTCATCGATTGGCTCGATCAAAAACGGGACAAGAAAAAACCATTCATGATGATGTATTTGCACAAAGCTCCGCATCGTCCGTGGTGGCCAACTCCCGAAAAGTTTAAAGAGTTTACAAAGCGAACCTTCCCCGAGCCGAAGACTTTGTTTGACGACTATTCCAACCGAGGCACCGCTGCGAAGACAGCCCAGATGAATATACTGCGGCACATGATGTACAGCCACGACAATAAGATCAGGCCCGAAGTCCTCGCAAGCATGCGCAATGCAGAGCCCATGGTTCCCGAATTTAAAAACAGCTTTTACGAATCGTACGACAGGGCCAACGCACAACAAAAGGCACTGTATGATCCCACGTTGGATTCCATCAACAACTATTTCAAAGAACACTGGCCAACGATGACGGACAAGGAAAAAATGAAATGGAAATACCAACGGTATATGCAGGACTATCTCGCCACCATTTCATCGGTTGATGATAATGTAGGTCGTGTGTTGGATTATCTTGACAAAAGTGGTCTGGCCGAAAATACGATTGTCGTTTATACGTCTGATCAGGGTTTCTATTTGGGTGAACACGGTTGGTTCGACAAGCGATTTATCTATGATCAATCCTTCAAAACGCCTTTGCTCATACGGTGGCCTCATCATATTACACCAGGCACTACCAGTGATGAGATGGTTCAGAATTTAGATTTTGCCCAAACCTTTTTGGAAGCAGCCGGTATAGCAGCGCCTGCCGATATGCAAGGAGAAAGTCTGATGCCCCTCCTTACCGGGAATGCCGAATGGAAGCGTGACGCGGTCTATTATCATTACTATGAATATCCTGCGGTACACATGGTGAAGCGCCATTATGGAATCGTAACCAAAGACTTCAAGCTCGTTCATTTCTATTACGATGTGGACGAATGGGAACTCTATGATCGTAAAAACGATCCTAACGAAATGAAGAATGTATATAACAGTCCGAAATATGCGGAGACGGTGAAAGTTCTTAAGATAAAACTGGAAGAGCTTCGTAAGAAGTACAGGGATTCCACGGAACTGGACGAAAAATATATCCGTATGATTCAGCAGTAGAAGTATAAAAACGTCATTGCTGAAATGGCGTTGTTCAATTCACTGCCAAAGAAGATCGTGTAATCTCCCGAATGCTTTTGCATCCTGCCAGCGCCATAGTCAGTTCAAAATCAGCAAGAAAGTTCTTTAGTACTTCCTCCACTCCTTGTTGACCGGCAATCGCTAACCCATACACATAAGGTCGACCGATACAAACCGCATTCGCGCCAAGCGCCACGGCCTTAAATGCATCGGCACCTCCGCGAATGCCGCTATCTAACAAAACAGGAATTCTTTTATCAACGACTTTCACTATTTCAGGAAGTGCATCAAGCGTGGCGATCGCTCCATCTACCTGCCGGCCACCATGGTTAGAAACAATGATGCCGTTTATTCCATAGTCAATTGCCTTGCGCGCATCATCAGCATGCAAAATTCCTTTCAATAAAACAGGAAGCTTTGTGCGCTCACGCAGAAATTTCAAATCGTCCCACTTCAACGCAGGGTTCGAATAGGTGCTGATAAATTTCTGAACCGCCTTCACGGGCCTCCCGGATTTCAATTTTGAGAAGAAGCTTCCTCCGGGATAATTCTTCACCATCTCGCGCAAGCTCATCAGCGATTGCCATGAAATATTCCTTTCGGATTGAGGTTCCGGAACGTCCATCAGTTTTTGAAAGACAGGATCGGAAGTGTATTGCGCAATCCCTTTGCCTTCCAGAAAAGGAAGATAGGCGAGATCAAGGTCGCGCGGGCGCCAACCCAAAACAGTGGTATCGAGTGTCACCACGATGGCCGAGCAACCACTGCGTTCTGCTCTCGTCACAAAACTTGCTACTAAATCTTTGGACTTGCTCCAATACAACTGAAACCAACGCGGGGCATTACCCATGGCAGCGGCAGTTTCTTCCATAGGCCTGGACGCCTGACTGGAAAAAATAAACGGCACATTCAAAGATGCCGCTGCCTTCGCGACCGCCACGTCAGCTTCTTTATTAACCATTTCCAACACGCCAATCGGACAAAACAGAAAGGGCGAAGGAAGTTTCTGTCCGAACAATTCAATACTTGTGTCGCGCACTGAAACATCTCTCAGCATCCTTGGCGTGATCTTAATTTTTTCAAACGCATCACGATTACTTCTCATCGTGCTCTCATTCCCTGCACCACCTGCGATGTAGGCAAAGGCATGAGGAGACATCGCAGCCCGGGCAGCCTCCTCCAATTTTGAAAATGAAACGGGTACAGTTGGATAGATTCCGGCAAAACCTTTCAGGTAGATTTCGCGTTGGCGGTGGAGGGCTGGAAAATTCATAGCTGTAAAAATCAATTACCAATCTACAACCAAACCAAGAGATTTCAATTCATTATTCTTTCCCATATTTGCAACTTCTTTTTAAGATTCCTGTTAAAGACAACGATTCGAACTTCTAACTTTTATATAAAACATGAAACCTATCCTTGCCGAACTCCTTACTATTGGTGATGAAATCCTGTACGGGCAAATTGTAGATACCAACTCACAGTGGATGAGTGTTGAGCTTGACAAAGTAGGAATCAAGGTAATTCGCAAAACTTCTGTTGGTGATGTGGAATCTGAGATTCTCACCGCTTTCGCGGAAGCAGAAAATCGCGCAGATATTATTTTGATCACAGGAGGCCTCGGTCCCACAAGTGACGATTTAACTAAACCATTACTCGCCAAATATTTCAACTGCGAATTAAAACTTCATGAAGAAGCATTGGTGGAAGTAACTGCTTTCTTTAAAAGCCGCGGCCGCGAGTTGACAGAAACCAATCGCCTTCAGGCATTCTTGCCTATCTGTTGCACAAAGATCACGAACGCCATCGGCACTGCCCCTGGCATGTGGTTTGAAAAAAATGGCAAAGTATTCATGTCGATGCCAGGTGTGCCACATGAGATGAAGAAGATGATGACTGAGCAAGTCATTCCAAGACTCAAAGAAAAATTTAAGCCGCCAGTAATTGTTCACAAAGTAATTCGCACCGTTGGTATTGGCGAATCAATGCTGGCAGATAAAATTGAGAGCTGGGAGAAGTCGTTACCTGCGCACATCAAGCTTGCGTATCTTCCAAGTATTGGCGAAGTAAAATTGCGCCTTACGGGAATGGGCACAGAGGAAGCGCCTTTGAAAAAAGAGATCGAAGACCTTTCGAAAAACCTATTGCCGCTCGCTGGTGAATATATCTACGGCTACGGAGAAGAACCACTGGAAGTAGCTATTGGAAAATTACTACAAGAAAAAAAACTCACCATTTCCATTGCTGAAAGTTGTACAGGCGGATACCTCTCACACCTCGTAACAAGTGTACCGGGAAGTTCACAATATTTTATTGGCAGTATGGTGCCCTATGATTACCAAATCAAAATGCGACAGCTTGGTGTGCGGCCCGAGGTTCTTGAACAATACGGTGCTGTAAGCGAGCCCACCATCATCGAGATGGCGAACATTGTGCGCGCCAAATTCAATACAGACATTGGCGTAGCCACCAGTGGCATCGCAGGACCTGGCGGAGCAACACCTGAAAAGCCGGTAGGTTTAGTTTGGATTGCTTATTCTGACAAGCATCATACCGTTACTAAAAAACTACAACTCTCAACGGAGCGATTGCTGAACATCAAAGCTGCTTCAAATGCCGTTTTGAATTTGATTCGATTGAGCTTGCCGAAATAAAAAAGAAAACCACATATTCATCAATTATTTAAATCAATGAATCTGTGGTTAGAATTTCTTAGTAACTATTAATTCAAAATCTTCCCACTCTTAATAATAATCGGTCCGTTGAAATTATTCTTCTTCAACAAATCCTGGAAGGCAGGTAAATCCTTTTCCATGAGTTGGTTGAATTTCGTCTGACTGTCTTGCAGACGTTTCTCCAATACTTGCTGTACTTCTTTGTGCTGATCGGCAGGAGCAAAGTCGGCTGTTTCAATGGCGCCTCCTAAATACTCAAGCTTTTCAACTACTTGTGCTGGCCAGCGAATGGTTCCTTGACCTTGCGGAGTTATTTTCAATTGAATCAAATTACCTTCTACATCAATCAGTTTTTGTTCAAGCGCATCAATCGCCTTGGTCACTTCAGTATTCTTTTGATCTTCAGCAATCGACTTCAAATCCGCTGCCTGTCTTCTTAACCATTCCAACTGGTTAATAACATCCGCAGCATTGGATAAATCTTTTTTAATTTCATTCAGTGCATTTTTCTGTGCGGTAATGTCTGCGTCAGTTCCTTCTGAGTTAGGATCTTTCAACACGTTCAACTGCTGGCTATATTCTTTGTCGCCAACTTTCAGCGTAACAGTGTACGTTCCCGGAAGAACAATCGGTGCGAATCCTTTTGGTGCCGATGGTGCTTTCATGGCACGCTTGTCGTTAAGGGTAATCCACTCGGCATGCAGCGGTTTGTTTCTGATCACAATTTCAGTAGAAGGATCTTCTCTTAAATCCCACCACAATCTGTTCACACCTGCTTTGCCATGGTGGTATAATTTCCGTACCACGTTGTTGCTTGCATCTTTAACTGTAATCAGCAAACTATCCTTTGCATCAGCATTCAACCAATAGTTGATGGAAGCTCCGGGAGGTGGATTGTCGCCATCCGACTGATCATCAAACATAGCAAACGGAGCTGTGATCGGATGAAAACGATATGCCTGACGTGGAACAAATAAATGGGCAGGCGATGCGGTGATCTCATTATTCATTTGCTGGAGCGGAGTGATGTCATCCAACACCCAAATGCCACGGCCGTACGTACCGATGACCAGGTCGTTGAAGTTTTCCTGAACGGCAAGCCAGTACATCGGTGCAGCTGGCATGTTGGTCATGATCGACTGCCAGTGAGCTCCATCATCAAACGAAGCATAGAGCGCGTTCTCCGTTCCTAAATATAAGAGTCCTTGTCTTTTTGGATCTTCACGAATGTTGCACGCATAACTCAAATTGCTCTTCGAAATTCCTTCCGTGATTTTGATCCATGTCTTTCCGAAATCTTCGGTCTTATAAACATACGGTTCAAAATTTCCAACCTGGTGAAAGTCAATCGTGATATACGCTTTACCCGCTTTCCACTTCGATGCTTCAATATTTCTAACTGTGCCGAGCGGGGGAAGTCCTGTGATATTTTTGGTAATGTTTTCCCAGTTTGTTCCACCATCTTTTGTGAGCTGAACAATTCCATCGTTGGTACCCGCCCATAGCAAACCTTTTTGAATAGGCGATTCATCCAACGCATAAATCACGCAGCAATATTCCACACCAATATTATCAGGCGTTAAGCCACCGGAAATATTTTGTTTGCTCTTGTCGTTGGTTGTTAAATCCGGGCTTGCCAACGTCCACGTCTGGCCACCGTTTGTTGTCTTGTGTACGTTTTGGCTTGTCACATAAATAGTGTTGCGATCGTGAGGAGATATCAACACCGGGAATGTCCACTGAAAACGATACTTGACATCCTTGGCTGGTGAACCAAACGTAGCCTCTGGCCATACTTCTACCTGACGAAACTGGCGAGTTTTTTCGTTATATCTAACCACAATTCCACCTCCGGCACCAGAACCTGAAGCACTTGACCAGACAATATTCGGATCAACCGGATCAGGAGTAGCGAAACCACTTTCACCACCGCCTACATCGTGCCACTCACCACGCGGAATACCGATGTCAGGATAACTGCCAGTATAAAAACGACTTGGGCCTTTTGCAGATGGACCATCCTGACGATTGGCATACACATAATAAGGAACCTGGTTGTCAACCGTAACGTGATACAACTGTGCCACTGGCAACTGTACTCTAAACCAACTCTTGCCACGATTGTGTGAAATAGAAATTCCACCATCGCCCGCTACAGCTTGTCTGTTTCCGTTAGTCGGATCAATCCACATATCGTGATGATCCCAGTTAGGTTGGGAAGGCGCAGAGTGAGATGAAACTCCTCCATCCAGCGAATAACTGTAATCACTCGCCATAAAATAAATTTCATTCGGATCATCCGGTGTTACGCGACAGCGGGTGTAATAAGCAC
>CAZNCO010000169.1:0-8459 GCA_964571345.1 uncultured Ohtaekwangia sp. | reverse complement strand
TTGTACGGATCTGCAAAATCAACTGTTCATTTTCTAACAGTAAGGATATTTAGATTGCTATTTTAAACGAATTAAAGGGATTTTATATGTTGAATGATTTTTGCTGATTCTTTTGGCAAAGGAAATTTATATGACACGCTCTGCCACCATTTTTCTTGTCATCATCATGTTGTTCACCTTTCCGATCTGGATTGGATTGGCGGGCGGACTTATTGGATTATTCTTCGGATTGCTGGGTGGCGCAATTGGTATTATTGCCGGAGTTTTCGGTGCTATCATAGGCATGATTGCCTGGATTTTCAAATCTATCTTCAGCATCTTCTTTGGATGGCATTGGGGCTTTGACTACCATCCTTTTCATTTCAATCACTATTTCCTGGCCGCCATCATTGTTATCGTGATTGCAGCCGTGGTTTCCAAAAGAAAAAGTTAAAACTTCAGATCTGCACGTAGGGCATCAATGTGATTCTTCAAAGCATCTTGCCAGGTTTCATCTGCATCCCATTTCTTTCCCATGTACATGTCTCCATATTCAAGATTCTTGAAATAGAATTTGTAAATGATTTTTTTGGTGGGAATCGTTTTGATTTTGGTTTCACCGTCAGAAAAATAAGTTGTTGGCAAAGAAGTGGTAGGTTGTGTTGGCTCATACCCTAAAATTTCGCGAGCCAACTCTCCTCGTGTATGAACAAACCTCATGATCATGTGATATCCTTTTTGCAGCAATTCAGCATCGGAAGCGGTAGGATCGACCAGGTCATATTTTGTTGGAAGATTTTCTTTCAGATATGACTCCAACTGAGCGTTGTCAGCCTCATTGAAGAATTTTGGAATCGCTGTTTTGAATGATTTCACTTCTAAAGGGAAGCGATCGTTATGCTTCCCGGCAAAGTTGGCTATTGTGATGTTCGTCTCTGGCAAATCGTTAATTAGGAAATTTTTTCGCTTCAGCGTGCTTACACAAAACCGGTAGATTGTCTGCAATAATTCCAACAGACTTGCATTGGACTGCTTCCAGGCAATTTTTGATTTGTCAGTGAAAAAAGAATTGCCGCTGAGCTCCGTTACGGTAATCTCATAAAACTTATCCTTTTTTCTAAGCAAAATCAAAAAAGGAATTTTACGCGTGTTGAAGTAATTGGCAAAAACCCGTGAAGGATCTATTCCAGAAAGAACTTGCTGTATATCAAGGTAGGCAACAACATCGATTCCTGTTTGCTGAAAGTACTTTTGAATTGTTTCAAGTTCAGCAGATGTGTAGCTGGTTTGAAAGAAGATCACAGAGCGTGCCGCAAGCAGATCTTTGGGGAGGTCACTACCAAAATTTAATCTTGAAATTAATTCCTCTTCTTCTGGCATTACCTGCGAAAAGGCCAAATTCAAGGAGAATGAAAAAATAAAAAACAGGAATCGGAATTTCATCTCAGCTTCAAACGTTATTGCCTTTTGTTCATTGCCAGTTTGACCACAAATGTGGAAATTTTTTTTGTACCTTTAATTTATGGATACGATCATACATCCGCCCCGCACGTTGATGGAAGTATACGACATGCTGCCTGAAGGAACGCTTGCCGAGCTAATTGATAACAGATTATATATGTCTCCGTCACCTGTTTTTAGTCATCAAAGTACAATCCAAAAGATTTTCAAAAACCTGGATAGAATAATTGAAGAAGGTGGCAAAGGAGTAGTAATTCTTGCTCCATTTGATATTAAACTTGATGAGAATCGGAATACTGTTCAACCAGATATCGTTGTTATACTTAACAACAATCCGAATCAAATCAAAGAAGGTCGTTACTCAGGCGTTCCCGACTTGCTAATAGAAGTTCTCTCACCGGGAAACAGAGAATATGACTTGATCACCAAGAAAGAATTGTATGAAAAGTTTGGTGTAAAAGAATATTGGGTAATTGATCCGGAGACCAAACTAGCTCTGATTTTCTCGCTTAAGCAAAACCGCTACGAAAAAGTTAGTGATTCAATAAGTAAAATTACCTCTCCTCTGTTGGACGTTGAATTTAATTTCTAAAGAAAGATCCTTCCACACTTTACGAATTGTTTTAAAAAAATTCATTTGTTCGCAAACTTTCCCTGCTGCATTTTTGTAGCTATTCGATTATGCCTTCTTCAGCAAAAAAAGCAATAGACTTCAGTGGCCATGAGCACATTGAAGTAGTAGGTGCACGCGAACACAACCTGAAAAATGTAAGTGTCGCCATCCCACGAAACAAATTCACTGTAATCACTGGCATCAGCGGCAGCGGTAAGTCATCACTCGCTTTTGATACCATCTATGCGGAAGGCCAACGTAGATATATGGAGAGCTTCTCGGCCTACGCTAGAAGTTTTATCGGCAACCTGGAGCGACCAGATGTGGATAAAATCAATGGCTTGAGCCCCGTGATTTCTATTGAGCAGAAGACCACCTCACGAAACCCACGCTCAACCGTTGGGACGGTGACAGAAATTTATGACTTCATGCGCCTGTTATATGCTAGAGCGGGTGAAGCATTCTCCTACCTGACTGGTGCTCCTATGATCCGCCAAAGTGAAGATCAGATTATTGATTCGATCATTCAAAATTTTGCCGGAAAAAAACTGACACTCCTCGCTCCCGTCATCAAAGGAAGAAAAGGCCACTATCGTGAATTATTTGTTCAGATCAGAAAGCAAGGATATACAAAGGTGCGTATCGATGGCGAAGTGCAAGAGATTGTTGCAAAAATGCAGGTGGATCGTTTCAAAATTCACGACATCGAAATAGTGATCGACCGGATTGTGCCCGATGCAAAGGATAGACATCGCATTTCACAATCTGTAATCACATCGTTGAAAGAAGGAAAGGGCGTGATCATGGCGATGGAAGAAAATGGTAAGACGCATCATTTCTCCAAATTTTTAATGGATCCGCAGACGGGTTTGTCTTACGATGAACCTGCGCCCAATAATTTTTCTTTCAATTCTCCTTACGGTGCCTGTCCTACATGTACAGGGCTTGGTACGATTGACGAAATTACAGAAGAGTCCATCATCCCCGATAAAAAGTTAAGCATTAGCCGCGGGGGCATTTTGCCTTTGGGCGAATATCGCGATATCTGGATCTTCAAGAAGATAGAAGCGATGCTGAAGCTTCACAAATTGACACTGTCCACGCCCATCAAAGACATTCCGAAAGATGTGATGAAAACTCTTTTGCATGGCGATGATGTGCCGGTGGCAGTAGCTTCGGTAAAATATCCAGGTACAGAATGGAACACGAAGTTTGAAGGGATCATCAGCTTTCTGCAAAAGATGAAAGACGATGGTTCTGAGAACATGAAAAAGTGGGTGGAAGATTTTACGATCTCTCGTGTGTGCCCCGATTGCCATGGAATGCGGTTAAAAAGAGAATCACTGCATTTTAAAATCGATCAAAAAAATATTGCCGAGCTGGCAGAACTTAACATCGATGAGTTAAAAAAGTGGTTTGATGGATTGGAAGATCGTCTAAACGCCAAGCAAAAGGTCATTGCAGTAGAAGTTCTTAAAGAGATCAGAAAACGAATTGGTTTTTTGTTGGATGTTGGTTTGAATTACCTTCATTTGAATCGTCCACTACGAACGTTGAGTGGTGGTGAGGCCCAGCGCATTCGCCTTGCTACACAAATTGGAACACAATTGGTTGGTGTGCTTTATATTTTGGATGAACCCAGTATTGGTTTGCATGCCCGCGACAATGTGAAATTGATTAAGGCATTAAAGGACTTGCGCGATCTGGGAAATTCCGTCATCGTAGTTGAGCACGACAAGGAGATGATGCTTGAGTGCGATTACATTATTGATGTTGGCCCGGGTGCTGGCCGCCATGGCGGTCACATTGTGGGCGAAGGAGAGCCAAAAGAGTTTTTGAAACTGAACAGCGCTACCGCAAACTACCTGAATGGAAAGATAAAAATCTATTCCAAAAAAGAAAGACGAAAAGGCACCGGAGAGAAGATCATTTTGTCCGGTGCTGCTGGTAATAATTTAAAAAATGTAACACTTGAAATTCCGCTCGGCACACTTACCTGCATTACCGGTGTAAGCGGAAGTGGCAAGTCAACTCTCGTGCACGAAACGTTGTTCCCGATTTTGAATCAACACTTTTTTAATTCACGAACAGAGCCCCTTACCTACAAAAAAATAGATGGGCTGAAACTGATTGACAAAGTCATAGAAGTCGATCAGTCGCCAATTGGAAGAACGCCACGCTCAAGCCCGGCAACTTATACAGGAGTATTTACTGACATTCGCGACTTGTTTGCACAAATGCCGGAAGCAAAAATACGTGGCTACAAAACAGGAAGGTTTTCATTCAATGTGAAAGGCGGTCGCTGCGAAACGTGCGAAGGTGCAGGCTTGCGTTTGATCGAAATGGAATTTTTACCTGATGTATATGTTCCTTGCGAAACCTGCAAGGGCAAGCGTTACAACCGCGAAACATTGGAAGTACGCTTCAAAGGAAAAGCTATTTCCGATGTGCTCAATATAACGGTGGAAGAAGCTGTTACTTTCTTCGAAAACCAGCCACGTATTCTCAGAAAAATTGAAACATTAAATGAGGTTGGACTCGGATACATTTCGCTTGGTCAGCATGCAACAACTCTTTCAGGTGGCGAAGCGCAGCGTGTGAAACTCGCTACTGAGTTAAGTAAACGTGATACTGGAAAAACGCTTTACATATTAGATGAGCCCACAACGGGTTTACATTTTCAAGACATCAGTCATTTGCTTGATGTGCTTCAAAAATTAGTTGACAAAGGAAACACGGTGTTAGTGATCGAACACAACATGGATGTAATTAAATCTTCTGATCACATCATCGACCTCGGCCCCGAAGGAGGAGCTGGTGGGGGAAGAATAATCGCCACAGGTACGCCAGAACAGGTGGCAAACAATCCTGCTGGGTATACTGGGAAGTTTTTGAAGATGGAGCTAACCGCTTGAGTCCTTCCCTCACTCTTCGGTATTTTGTTTTAATTAACAGTCTCTTCACGTCCATCTGTAATTTCATTTCGTAACAAGAGTTCTAAAACAACTCTTAACGCTATGAAACCTCTACCAAAAAGATTTACGCTTCTGCTTTGTGTGATCAGCATTGCAGTGCAAGGACTCGCTCAAGTTACTACTCCGCGCACGGCAAGCCCTGGAGCAGAACTTTCACAAATCATTGGCATCTCAAAGGTGACAGTGAATTATTCGCGGCCATCTGTGAAGAACCGAAAAGTGTGGGGTGAGCTCGTTCCCTATGGCTGGAACGTACAAGGATTTGGCGCAGGTAATTCTGCACCCTGGCGCGCGGGTGCCAATGAAAATACAACACTTACACTTTCGCACAATGCGAAGATTGAAGGCCAAAATGTGCCGGCCGGAACCTATGGTTTATTTTTCGTGATTAATGCTGACAACAGTGGCGAAGTGGTTTTATCAAAGAATAGTAGATCTTGGGGAAGTTTCTTCTACAACAAAGACGAAGATCAGATGAGAGCCAATATCAAAATTCGCGACAATGCCTTCGTTGAAATGCTGACATATGATTTCATCAACCTCACAAAAACTTCAGGTGAACTTGTATTGAATTGGGAGAAGAAACAAATTCCCATAAGAATAGAATTTGCTGTAGATGATATTGTGATGGCAAATGCTAAAGAGGAGTTGCGAGGTGCCACTGGATTTATACCGCAAGGGTTTATAAGTGCCGCCCGTTATACATTGAATAACAATATTGAGTTAGAGCAAGGATTAAAGTGGATCGACCAAGCCCTTGCTACAGGCCCAACAAATTTTAATGCGCTTGCCGTCAAGTCTGGCATTCTCACAAAAATGGGAAAGTCAGTCGAAGCCGAAAAAATGATGAAGGATGCCTTGGCAGCCGCAACAGAAGCAGAGGTGAACAACTACGGCTATCAGTTGATAAACCAAGGCCAGAATGACAAAGCCATTGAAGCTTTTATTGCTAACACAAACCGTTTTCCAAAAAGTGCTAACGCATGGGACAGCCTGGGTGAAGGATATGCAACCAAAGGAGACAAAGAAAATGCCGTGAAGAGTTTTAAGAAAGCGCTTAGTCTAAGCCCTCAAGCTGCCACCAAAGCCAACTCAGAAAAATTCCTGAAACAATTTGGGGCGATGTAGTTTGTTAATAAGGTGACGGACTCACAGATGTCCATCCTCCGTCAATGATCAATGTTTGACCTGTGATGTGTTCAGCTTGTGGCGATACTAAAAACAAAGCCGCAGCTGCCACATCAGCAGGACTAGCCGGCTTGCCAATCGGAGTAATGCGTGACCATGTGCTCTCATATTCTTTGTCAGATGCGGTGCGTTCAGTTAATGTTGCTCCGGGAGCAATCGCGTTGATGGTAATTTTAAATGGTGACAATTCAATCACTAACGTTTTGGCGAGCATCTCAAGCGCGGCTTTGCTCATGCCATACGCTGCCAAATTTTTGTGCGCCTGATGACCCGTTACAGACGACATGAATAAAATACTTCCGCCATCGCCTTGCTCTTTCATTTTCTTTGCTGCTGTCTGTGCCAGAAAAAAACTTCCCGCAAGGTTCACCTGCATCACGCGAGTAAAATCTGCGGGAGAATATTCAAAAAAATCTCCAAACAATGTGATGCCGGCATTTGCAATAGCAATGTCAAGTCTCCCAAATTTTTTGACTGTCTCTTCAACAAGTACATTGATGAATTCCACATTTGAAGCATCCCCGGCAATGGCATGACAAATTCCAACCTTTCTCACGCTCTCTGCGGCACTTTGTGCAAGTCCCTCTTCAATATCATTGAGAACAACGGAGGCTCCATTCGCGGCAAGCTGTTTACAAATTTCCAGACCAATGCCCTGCCCTGCACCTGTTACTATTGCAACTTTATTTTTGAGTTTATCCATGAGAGATAAGTTAACAGTTATTTATTAAAAGTTAATAGTCGTTTCTTCATTTTTTGAAAAACTGTCAACAAATAAGTGTTAACTATTAACTTTTTTATTCGCTCTCATCATCTCAGAGAACCCTTGCTTTTTTGAAAAAGCTGTGAGTGCCATCACAATTCGTTTAGTTTTAGTGGCTGCAGTTTTGGCATCGTCAATCCACTTGCCGAAATAACGCTGGTGCGAACCAGGAAGTGATTTAAAAAATTCGTGTGCCTCCGGATCTTGTTTCAGGCACTTAATAAAATCTGCACTGGGTTCAATTTGCCGCGTGTCTAGTTCCATCTCAACATTGAGCTTATCGCCCATCCGTTTGGCAATGGCTTTTCTGATTTTTGCATTCAAAGGCAGGATAAAACTTCCTTCGCCCATCGGGATTAGTGCGAGTTTTTGAAAAGGAAAATCATCCAGTTTGCCTTTCACACGATAGGAAGTTTTTACTCCGGGATTTATCTTTTTTGCCTGACCAGCCGAGATTTCAATATAAGTCCAGCCGGTTTTTTCACCTTGCTTGTCAAATTTTTTTATGACGGTGGAAAACTTGGTCATGTGCTAAGGTAATTCAACAAAATTTTTTATGCCATCCGTCATAAAAGTTTTTTGATTCCCGTCTTGTGCGGTGTAAACAAAGAACACATCCAGCTCGGGATGTTTCTTTAAAATTTCAACTGCTTTTTCGTAGCCCATCACCATGAAAGCCGTTGCCCACGCATCAGCGGTAATACAATCGCTGGCAAATACTGTGGCGCTCAGGATCGATCGCTGAATCGGATACCCTGTTTGTGGATCGATGGTGTGTGAAAACTTCTTATCGTCTACCACACGATAGTTGAAATAATTTCCTGAAGTAGAAAAACCTTTGTCGCTCAGTTTCACATATGCTTTGTAAAACAGGCTGTCGCGGGCTGAGTTGGGATCAAGAATGCCAAGCTCCCAAGGTTGGTTCTTATCCAGGTTTTTGCCGATCGTCATTCCTTCTCCGCCCAATTCTACGAGCATATTTTGAATACCTTTATTCTTGAGAAAATCGGTGATCACATCGGCACCGTAGCCCTGACCAATTCCTCCAAAGTCAATCTGGCTGCGTGGATCTGTCTTCCAAACACTGTCCGTATTGAATTGAATTTTTTCAAAACCAACAAACGACTTTAAACTATCAATCTTTGCACTGTCCGGCAACGCCCTATTTTTATCTGAGCCAAATCCCCACACATAGACCAGCGGCATCACTGTGGGATCAAAAGCCCCAAGCGATTTTCCGAATACTTCAGCAGATTTTTTAATCGGTGGAAGAAAATAAGGAAGAGAAAACGGCAAAGAAGATTTTGACTTATTGAATCGAGACACTTCTGACTCGGGATCATAATTATTGATCGATTTGTTGACCACCACCAAAAGTGAGTCGACCGATGTCTTGAAGTCTCTATTATGGTCGTCAAAATAACTAACATGATAGGTAGTGCCCATCGTTTGCCTTTCTATAGTAATCAAAGGGCCATGA
>CAZNCO010000168.1:0-8479 GCA_964571345.1 uncultured Ohtaekwangia sp. | reverse complement strand
AGTCAAAACATTAAAAGAGACAACTGGACTTATCAAAAAGAGAACTGAACCCCTAAGCCATCTTGATTCTCTGAATGCAGGAAATCTGTTAGCGACATATCCACCCGGGAGCAATTATTCAAAAGAATTTCAATCGTACACTCAACTCAAAAACAAAGACTCACTGCTGCGTTCACAACGGGAAAGATTGAGACAAGAGTTAAAAAAACAACTCAGTCAGCGACAACAGGATTTCAGCCAGCTTAAACGAACAAACGAATTCGTGAAAGAAGTGGATCAGATAAAAGCGCAGCAACAGCAATTTGAATCTCAGCTTCGGGGGGTAGGTGACAGTGCAAAAGTCGCAGAGCAAGCAAAAAAGATGTCACTCAAGTATCTGCAAGACAATAAACTCTATACGGACAAAATTCAAAACAATATGAGTAAGCTCATGAAAAAGTACTCATACGTTCCCAACTCGAACGATTTAAGTACTGCCGTTAAAAGAACATCCTTACGGGGAAGGACTTTTTATGAAAGGCTCGTCTTAAGCGGGAATTTTCAGTTTCTTAATTTGAAGCCAGTGGTTGCCGATTTGTCTGGCATGGCCGGATACAAATTCAACTCCAAACTACAGTTTGGAGTTGGAGCAAATTACCGGCAATCTTTTACCGATATGCAAGTACCTACTCTGTCTTCACAGGCATTTGGCGCGAGGTTATTTGGTTCTTACGATGTTTTCAAGAATTTTTTTGCGTATGCCGAATGGAATCAATCATCTGTAAAAGGAATGACTGCAGATTTCACTTCAGGTTTTCAGTGGCAGGGTAACGGTTTGGTGGGGATTGGTAGAAGACTGGCCCTTCATAAGAAAATCGATATGACGATAACACTTTTATATAACATGCTGCATCGATCACCCGATTTGCTTTATCCACAGCCGATGATGGTGAGAATTGGATTTCAGACAAGCGAATCCGCGATGCTCAAAAGAAAAATCAATTGAACAATAGAAAAGCCTAGCCCATGAGCACTTACCCAACCCGACAAAATTCTGCCAGATTGAAATGGATTTCTGGATGTATTTTATTCTTCTCGACTTTCCTTGCTTTAGATTGTTGGTCCCAATCTTTAAACACCCAGGGTTCCCTTTGTACCGGTAACTCCATCAATCTCTACATTCAGCCAAGTTATCCGTGTACAACCGTGACAGTGTCGAGCCCGGGCAGTTGGACAATTCCGGGAGCAACAAATATATCGTATGGAAGTGGGTACACGTCTGTTCATGCGACATGGAATTCCCCAGGTACCTATTATGTAACGGTCAATTATAGCTGTTCAAGCGGGGGTGGGGGAACACTAGGAATCAATGTAACCGTTGCAGCGAGTGTTACCCCAACTGCTTCCCTTGCAGTAAGTCCTTCCAATTCCTGTCAGGGTAGTAATGTAACATTTACTGCGTCAGGTACAAACGGAGGAAGTTCACCCAGTTATAGTTTTTATGTAGACGGGACGTTAAGTCAGAGCAGTTACTCATCTACCTATTCGACCTCCGGACTTGCGGCAGGCTCACATTCCGCTTATGTTGTAATGTCGAGTTCACTGGCATGTGTGACATCGCCCACGGCAACTTCGTCCACTCAAAGTTTTACTGTAACGGCTCCCGTTTCTTATACAGTAAACGTGACGGGTCCGTCTGTGATTTGTTCCTCTAGCCCCTCGGCAACTTTTTATGCCAATCCCTCAACCACATACGGTACGCTTACTTACCAATGGTATTTGAACGGATCGCCTGTGGGAACGAACTCGAATACACTAACTACAAATGTTGCGCAGGGAAATACAGTTTACTGTAATGTGAGTTCGAACTATTGGTGCATAACCGGGCAGCCGGTACAATCCAATACATATACAGCAAATGTGACAAACTCGGTTACACCCACAGTCAGTGTGCAAGTCTCACCTACTTCATATTGCATGGGTTCCAATGTAACGCTGACGGCTGCAGGTAATAATATTGGCGGAACCCCAACCTACACCTGGCTAGCCAATGGCAACCAGATTGGTTCTACCAGTTCAAACACTTTAAACTGGACGCCAGGTTCATCGGGCAACTATACCGTACAGGTAAATGTTACGGGGATTAGCGGAACGTGCTTAAGTTCAACTTCCGCATCGGGCACTAGCCCGACCATCACGATGACCGACAATGTAACTCCAAGTGTTGGTCTGGCATTGAGTACTAGCAATTCTTGCCAGGGCGGTAATGTGGTCTTTACAGCTAATGGCACAAATGGAGGATCCCCTACATACAATTTCTATGTGGACGGAACTTTGGTTCAAAGCGGATCCTCAAATTCATACTCCAATGCTACATTATCAGTTGGAACACACTCAGCGTATGTAGTAATGAACAGCACTGTTACGTGTGTGACGGCAACATCGGCAACATCAAGTACGCAAAGCTTAACCGTGACAGCGCCTGTGTCTTACACGGTTAATGTTTCCGGCCCCGGTACTATTTGTTCAAACAGTCCAAGCGCAACATTTTACGCCACCCCTTCAACAACCTATGGTAACCTTACATATCAATGGTACTTGAATGGGACTGCTAGCGGAACAAATTCTAACTCATTCACCACGTCCGTGGCTCAAGGCAATACTATTTATTGCGTGGTCACCAGTGATTACTGGTGCATCAGCAATTCCTCTGCTACTTCTAATACATATACGGTAAACATCACCAACAGCGTCACGCCTACTGTGTCAGTGCAAATCGGTCAACTAGAATATTGCTCGGGGACAAGCATTACATTAACTGCCACGGGAACAAATATTGGAGGCACTCCAACATACACATGGCTTGTTAATGGAACACAGCTTGGAACACCTTCAACATCCAACACAACTACATGGACACCTACTACAGGCTCGTACACGATCCAGGTAAATGTTGCGGGCATAGACGGAACATGTCTAACATCAACATCCGCCTCAGGTACGTCATCCACCATTACAATTGATGCTCCGACTGTGGCTGGTACGCTCGGAGCAATAACACCGTCTTTTTGTAACAATGGATCTGTGACATTGACTGTCACCGGAAATACCGGATCGATTACACGCTATATGATGCAATCAAAAGATAATGCTGGAGCGTGGAGCGCCTGGACGTCTACTACTGCCACACCTTCTGTAACAACGGTTGCCGGTGTAAATCGAACTTACAATTTTCAGGCATTTGTTCAGAACGGCACGTGCACGGAGTTAGGAACCACGATTGTATCAACTACTGTTTATTACAGTAGTTCAATGGGAACGCTCTCTGTTTCAAAGACACTTACATGCGGAGCTTCCGGGAGTGTGACCTTAAGCCTCACATCACTTTCAAGTCAAAATGCCTCCTGGCAATATCAATACTCTGATAATAACGGGAGCTCTTATACTACCTGGGCAAGCTTTTCATCAGCTGTGGCACTCTCACAGTCTTACACGTTAACAGGTACTTCTTCTTTACGCATTTATCGCTTCCAGGTAACCGCTTCGAACACAACCTGCGCACCTGTTATTTCAAACTTGGTATCATCTAATATTTCAGCGGTTCCGGTTGCTTCAGCAGCTAACCAGACCATTTTCACTGCCACTAAAACTTCCATCGCTCTTACCAGCACAGTTCCATCTACCACGTTCTCGTTCACTACGCAATCACCCACGAACGTAACAGGTGCAACAAGTGGATCCGGCACACCGATTGCGCAGACTTTACAAGTTTCAGATGGAATAAATCCAGGTTCCGTAATATATGTAGTCACACCTACGGCCAATGGCTGCGTAGGCGGTACCAAGAATGTTACTGCATCGGTGTATCCTATTCCTGTAATTACTGCGCCATCAAACCGCTTAAAAATGGGAACGATCACGATGAGCGGTCAATCGTTTTACGATACCTATTCGTGGAAAAACGGAGCCGGTCAAGTTGTAGGTACTGCACAGACCTACCAGGCATCCGCGCCAGATAATTACACTTTAACGGTCACCAAGACAACAGCACAGAGCAGTTCATCAGTCTATACCATCTTGAGCCAATTCTCAGGGCAAGCTGCTAATTTTATTGTTTCAAATAATTTGTTGGTAGACAATGTTGCACCCGGAACGACCATGGAGTCTTTGCCCGTGACGAGCCTTTCGCAGAGTGTTCAATACTTTGATGGGTTGGGAAGGCCCCTTCAAACAGTATCCACAAAAGGTTCTCCTTTGCAGAAAGATATCGTTCATCCATTTATTTACGATCAATATGGACGAGAATATCGCAAGTATTTGCCATTCACATATGCCAATAGCAACCCTGGCTGGTTGAACTCAAATATCTTCGATGCAAATATGTTCTATACCAACGTGGCTGCTAATTTTTATAATACACCCGCCAGCAAAGTGCCCGTGGACTCCATTTATTTTAGCCAAACGAAACAGTATGAGCCTTCTCCATTGATGCGACCCCTTCAGGATTTTGGGCCCGGAAAAAATTGGCTTCTAAACAATGCTGCTACTAATTATTCGTACCTGTATAATCAAAATGCCCCTGTCGCAGGATATGAAACCCTAATCGTTTGGAAAGTAAACCAGGTTACCATCAACTCGGTTGTGTATAACGTTTTGGCACAAAACGGAAGCTGGACACAAAATTCATTTGCTATCACATCCACAACCGATGAGAACGGAAATCAGGTAAGGGAATATAAAGACGCACAAGGCAGGATGCTTATTAAGAAAGTGCAGTATGCAGCAGGTGCAAACCCGTCTATCTCTGATGATACACAATGGACTATCACCTATTATGTTTACGATGATTTTGACAGGCTGATATTTGTTCTCCAGCCAGAGTTCATTAATCAATTGTCAACTTACACCGCAGCCACAAGCCAGGGGCAAGTGAATATGCTCGCGGCATTGGCATTTCAATACACGTATGATGCGCGAGGGAGAATGGTTACCAAACAAATTCCGGGAAAAGGGATTGAGTACATGGTGTATGACCAGTGGGATCGACTTGTGGTAAGCCAGGATGCGAATGAGCGCGCCAATAGCCGGTGGAAGTTTAGAAAGTACGATGCACTGAATCGATTAATCATCACAGGTGAATTCTCCAGCACCAACACACAGGCACAAATGGTAACAGCGGTAAATGGAATTTCACAGCGTTACGAAACCACCGCTGCCAGCGCGGTCGGGTACACCTTAAATCAAACCTATCCTACGACAGTAGCCCTTACCGATGTACTTTCGATCACCTATTTTGATGACTATTCCTTTAAGACCAATTTAGGGCTGGGGACTGCTTATGATTTTGTAGCGATAACAGGATCTAACTATCCTTCAGCCTACACGCCATATGTGCGGGGCAAAGTTACAGGAAGCAAAACCAACGTACTTGGTTCAACCCAATGGCTTGTAAAAGCAATGTATTACGACAGCCGTTATCGCGTGATTCAGACGGTGACAGATGATCAATTGGGAAATAAAAACCGTGCAACCAATGTTTACTATGGCATTACAGACTGGGTTACAAAGTCAAGGCTGGACCATGGTACAGCAATGGTAAGTGTTTCGGAAACGGACTACGACCAGACTGGAAAACCTGTTCAAACTTACCTTACGCAGGATACCGGGCCACGGATAATAACAAGTACTTTAAAGTATAATGAAGTGGGTCAATTGGTGGAGAAAAATTTACACTCTACCGACAACGGGGTCACCTATCTTCAATCTGTTGACTATCGCAATAATATTCGAGGATGGATTACCAGCATCAACAATAGTGCGCTGACCAACGACAGCGGCACCACCAATGATGACAACAATGATTTGTTTGGCATGCAAATGAGTTATGAAAAAGCAGTGAGCCTGAATGGCACCAATACCACTGTTCAGTATAACGGGAATATTTCTTCCATTCAGTGGGGCACAAATAATTTGCGGGATCCACTCAAACAAAAAATTTATGGATATAAATATGACGCACTCAACCGCCTGCAAAGTGCAACCTACGGAAGTGGCACACCAGGGGCGTGGACGGGCGATGTGAGTATGTACAATGAAGCGCTCACATATGACCGAAACGGGAATATTATGTCCCTGAATCGCACAAGCCTTTTTAATGGTATGCAGGCCACGATAGACCAATTGGTTTATACCTACGCCAGTGGCAACCAGCTCACCAATGTAAATGACAATTCATTGTATTGGAACCTGAATGATAATAATCCAGACTATGGTTTTAGTGAAATCACACAAGGTACGCTGACGGAGTATGGCTATGATGCCAACGGAAATATGACTTATGACCTGAATAAGGGAATCACCGGAATTACCTACAACCTTTTCAATAAGCCGGTGACCGTTTCGTTGAGCAGCCCAACACGCACTGTTAATTATACATATGATGCCAGTGGCAACAAGCTGAAAAAAGTGGCGGTTAACAACGGAACCACGGTAACACAAAACGACTATGTAGGCCCCGTGCATTACGAAAACAGTGCGTTGGCCTTTATGTTGATGCCTGAAGGACGGGCCGTGAAAAATGGTACGACCTGGACGTACGAATATTTTCTGCGCGATCATTTAGGCAACACGCGCACGGTGTTTGCCTACACCAATCAGACATATGAATATAAGGCTACCATGGAGCCGGCACTGGCGGAGCAGCCACCATTTCATAACATTACCAACAGCCGCTACCAGAATGCCACCTATAACCACACTTCAAAGAGTGCGGCTGTGCCTGTACCCAATTCATCCTCGCAGGTGAATGGTTATACAGGCAAGCCAATTGGTGCTGCTATTTCCCTTCCTGTAAACGTGGGCGATCAAATAAATTTAAGCGTGTACTCGCACTATGATGTGGGCATCAGTGGCACGGTACCGGTGGTGAGCGGGCTGGCCTCGGCCATCACCGCGGCCTACAGTTTAGGCACGGCAGACGCAGCTTATACAGCCTTTACCAACGACATACCCACCATAGTGGCAGCCATGGCCAACAACAGTGGATCGCCCAAGGCTTACGTTACCTACATTTTGTTCAACAGCAATTACAGCACCTACCAGTTTGGCTACCAGATGGTGAGCGCTTATTCACAGACGGGTTTTGAGAAACTTGCGCTATCGGTAACTGTTCCTGCAGGCTACGATGGAGGAAATATTTATATTTATGTGGCGAACGAAACAAACAGCGCCAGTGCAAGCACTGTATATTTTGACGACTTATTTGTGCAGCAAATAAAAGCAACCCTTGCTTTGCAGGTAACGCAGACGAGCGACTATTATCCTTTTGGGTTGGGAATAAATCCATTGGCTTATTCAAAGGCTGTGCCTCATACGAACAACTACAAATTCCAAAAGCAGGAGCACACGGCAGAGTTTGGATTAGATTGGGATGAGTTTAAATGGAGGAACCATCAGCCGGAGATCGGGAGGTTTTTTAATATCGATCCACTTTCGGAGAAGTATGTGTATAACAGTACTTATGCATTTAGTGAAAATCAAGTTGTTGCTCATAGGGAGTTAGAGGGGTTAGAGAAAGTTGATATAAAGAATGAAAGTGGTATTCTTGACAAGAAGGTTGACCCTAGTAAGGGAACTATGGAGGCTTTTGTTGCTCGAGGTCAATTTGTGGCGACAGAAAAGCAGGGAGACAAAGAAACAGGACAGGCACAAATAGGTATTACTTTTGGTAGCATAAAGACCGAACTGAAAGGCGAGCTAAATAAAAAAGATGGACTTTTGGGTAAATTGGGAATTGAAGTTGCTGCGATAAAGATGGAAAGTAAAGGTAGACTTGGAAATGAACAGAATAATGTTAAAGGCGGTATAAAGCTTGAAGGTGGAGGCTTAACTGCCAATGGGAACCTTTCAATAAAAAATGGACTTGCTGTTGGTGGAAATCTTGGTGCTTATGCGGCGAAGGCTGAAGGGACTGGTGGCTTTACCATCTGTGGAATTGGCTTTGAACTTAAAGCGACAGTAACAGGAGGTTCGCTACACGCTGGAGGTGCAATTCAGGCGAACTCAAGCGGTCTCAGGTTGCAAGGAAATTTTGGAGTTGGTGCCGGTGGTGGTATCGATTTTAGGGTCACATATTGATTTATACTGAAATGGAAAAACTGTTAGTTGGTACAATATTAATCACGATTAATATTGGTCTTTATTTTATTTTTATTTTGAATGAGAGGGTTAAGCTTTCAAGAATAAGTGTATCCGCGTTTTTCATTCTTTTTGCAATAGTTGTTATCTGGTATTGGCAAAACGAACAGTATTGGGAACTAGTGGAGTCATCGGTATTTCTCTTAGTGACTCACCTCCTATTAATGCTTGCCTTCAGGTTTATTTTCTCGACTTTTTTCACTGATCATTCCCAACTCGACATGCTCAAGATATTTTTTAACTATATCTTGATATCTATCGCGACCTTAGGCACAATTGTATGGCAAATATTTTTGCTTACAGA
>CAZNCO010000167.1:0-8483 GCA_964571345.1 uncultured Ohtaekwangia sp. | reverse complement strand
CTGCTGAGAAGATCAGAAAAGAAAGTGAATTGAAGAAGGGGCAGGTATTTCCAGTGCAGACTAAAGAAGCCGAGGAAAAGTTTTCCCTATTAACTCCCAAACAAATTTCAATTCAAATTCCATCAGATAGTCTTGCCCTGCTTAGCAAGGTATTTCCCTCAGAGTCTAGCCAAAATGGTTTTTACGGTCTCGAGGATGAAATGACTGATGAGCAGGAAACTGGTAATACAATTGAAGCCGCTGTTCATGACACCCAGGAGCTAGTCGCAGGTTCTACTATAAAGTTGCGTTTGCTAAATGATGTTTACATCAACGGGAAACATATTTCAAAAGACCAATTCGTTTACGGAACGTGTTCAATCAATGGAGAAAGATTAACAGTAGCGATCAATTCTATTCGCGATGAAAACTTTCTGTTTCCGGTTTCTCTTTCTGCTTATGATTTAGATGGAATAGAGGGCATTTATATTCCAGGGGCAATCACGCGCGATGTTGCAAAGCAATCGTCTGATCAGGCATTGCAAGGAATGCAATTTATGTCAATGGATCAATCCTTAAAAACCCAAGCTGCAAGTGCAGGCATCCAAACTGCAAAGAGCCTCTTTAGCAAAAAGGTTAAGCTGATCAAAGTGACCGTCAAGGCTGGCTACAAACTTTTATTGAAAGACAAAAAAACAGACAACTCTTAATTCATTGAAAGGAAAAATAGAAATGCTGTGAACCTAATGTCAATGTTGGCTTTGGTTGAGTAGGTATTCATTAGAAACAATTAACATTTAAAACTATGATGTACTTCATTAATAACCTATACATAAGAATTCTCTTGTGGGGGTTCTTTGCTCTATTTACTACCAAGGGATCAAGCCAAACAATCGTTGACTCTTGCAGCGTCATACTCACGTACAATAAAACATCCAGTATTATTTTCCCTTCTGTCATTAAGAGCGTTGATCGGGGAAGTCGCGATGTTCTGGCACAGAAGGCTAAAGGAGTTGACAATGTACTTCAGCTAAAAGCGGGCCGGGAGAATTTTCCTGAAACCAATCTAACGGTTATCACCGCAGATGGCATACTCCATCAATTCACCATAAATTATTCAAGCCAGCCAACTAATTTGACGGTTGACATGAGCTCTGATGGGATTGAGCGTAAAGCAACCCCAGTTCTATTTAAAACCGAAATGACGGAAGCTGACATGGAAAAATATGCCACCAGCATAGCATCGATGAGAAAGAGAAACATCGTTAAAGAAAGTGAATATAAAATGAGCCTCGCCTTGCAAGGCATTTATATCAAGGACAATATTATGTTCTATCGAGTCAGGATCGGAAACCAATCAAACATAAACTACAGCATCGACTTCCTTAAGTTCTATATCCGCGATAAGGTCAGAATAAAACGCACCGCCTCGCAAGAGTTGGCCATCAAGCCACTATATATCTATGGTAACAATGAAGAGGTGAACGGAAAATCTCACACCGACCTGGTTTACGTGCTTCCAAAATTCACGATACCCGAATCGAAATATTTGAACATTGAGTTGTTTGAAGCAAACGGTGGACGACATTTTAGCCTTCCAATCAAAAACAAAGACATTGTCAATGCCAGGTTATTGAAATAGATCCAATCAGATTTTTAATTACAAATCATTAAATACTATTTTATGAATCCTAAGAATTTAGAATTTCTGAAAGACGGCCTCAAGTATATGGGCTTCGGAGAAAAACTGAATGCTGATCTTGAAGCAAAAATAAATCAACAGCCAACCGAATTTAACTTGTCGTTACAAGGGGAATTCAAAAAAGACGGAGTCACCGATAAGGTGGATTACAGGCTCGACTTTAAAAAATCGGATCAGACCGATATGTATTTCTTTAACCGTTATCAGGCTACGCTAAAGAATGAAGATCCAACGCAGGAGAAATCGCAGACATTTTACATCACAAAGAATTCCGGTATCACTGCTAAGGAGGCGTTCAATCTTTTGTCAGGCCGATCGGTAAATAAAGACCTTACCAACAAGGAAGGCCAGGCCTACAACGCGTGGCTCCAACTCGACTTCTCCGAGAAAGACAAGAATGACAATTACAAAGTGAAACAATATCATTCGGGCTATGGCTATGAACTTGATGCAGTGGTTTCTCGCTACCCCATCAAAGAACTTTCTAATGACGAAGAGAAGGTCAAGCTTATGAAGTCTTTGGAGAAAGGCAATCAAACTCAGGTTACGTTCTTGAAAGATGGCAAAGAGGAAAAAATGTTCATCGAAGCCAATCCACAATTCAAAACGCTCAATCTCTACGATGCCAAAATGCAAAAGCAATTTCAGGGCGTAGAAAAAAAAGAAACGAGCGAGCCGGAGAAATCCAAGGAGAAAAAGGAAACCCAGAAGCAGGATGTTGACGAGGAGAGTGTGGGGAAGGAGAAGAAATCTAAAAAGGGAAAAGGAGTTGGGGTTTAAGCCTTCCGAGCTTCATAGAAAGACCTGCCTGAACAAGGCGGGTCTTTTTGTTTATGGTAATTGATCAAAAGAAATATCTGTCGAAATAATGCCATTCGGAATAAAATAAGCGACTATTGACTTGGCTACTTTCAATTATTACAGCTTTGATTTATTTAATTGGTTGGGGTGATGACATCGACTCGTGGCGGGCGAACAGTATTATTTTTAGCTGTTGGACTGTTGACGATTTTTCTCAAGTCCGTGATTGACATGAAAACAAACGGGCTAATAGAACTGAAATCATATGATTTAACTCGCACAACAACTCAACTTCGAGACATCTTTTCCAAATGTAATGGCCGCTAACTTGATCCCTTCTCCGAGTGTCAGGTACGGATATAAGCCCTGGGCAAGCTCTGTTACAGTGATGCCATACTTAATGGCCATGCTCAACTGTTGAATGAGTTCACCGCCTTCAGGCGCAACAACTCGCGCTCCGATTAATTTGTCGGTTTCCGTATTACGAATCAGTTTGATAAACCCACGAGTATCACGGGCTGCTATACTTCGCGGCACTTCACTCAACGGCAGTTTGGATACTTCAAATGGAATTCCCTGAACTTCGGTTTGCAGTTCATCTAGTCCTGCACCTGCAATCTGCGGATCGGTGAAAACGACCCAAGGCAGTGAAGAGTAATCAACTTTCTTTTCCGCTCCCATAAAAGCATTTTCTACCGCCACCTTCCCTTCGTGTGCAGCGGTGTAAACAAAGGATGGTGTATTGGTCACATCTCCTGCTGCATAAATGTTGGGAACATTGGTCTCCATTTTCTCATTGACCACAATGCTTCCTTTTTCTGTGAGCTTGAGTCCAATATTTTTTGAACTCAATCTCTTTGTATTAGCTGTTATGCCAGAGACTACTACAATGCGCCCCGGTTCAGTGAGCTTGGTCATTGACCCGTCTGGGCATTTGCAGTGTATGATTGTGTCGTTTCCCGACTTTTCAAATTTTACCGCGCGGAAGTTGGGGAGTATTTCAATGCCCTCACTTCTCATCTGTCTTTCCAACTCTTCACTGATGTCAGGTGTTTGTGTGCGAAGTACACGATCTGTGAATTCGATGATGCGCACCTTTACACCTAACCGGTTGTAGGCCATGGCGATTTCCAACCCGATATATCCCGCCCCCATGATGGTAATGCTTTCTGGTTTTTCTTCCAGGTCGAACAATGTGGCGTTGGTCAGGTAACCGATATTTTTCAACCCTTCAATTTCCGGTACGTTGGTGGTGGAGCCGGTCGCAATAATAAATTTGAGTGCGGTGTATTTATCATTTCCGTTTACCAGGATTGTTTTGGTGTCCAAAAATTCGGCCCAGCCGTCAATCATTTTCAGATTTTCGAAATCGCTCACTACATCCAAATATTTTTTTTGTTGCAACGTGGCGACCAGTTGCTTTTTGTCTTTGATCACTTTGGTGAAATCAACATCGGCACCTTTGGGTTTGATCCCGTCAAAATTGGAGTGTGTGGCATGATAAACAGTTTCTGCCGAACGGATCAGTGTTTTTGAAGGAACGCAACCAACGTTCACACACGTTCCGCCAAAGGGAAGACCGGCATTGACCATGAGTGTTGACAAGCCTAATTCCTCTGCCTTGATAGCCGCAGAAAAAGCTGCCGATCCTCCGCCAATGATGATCAAGTCAAAATGTTTTTTTTCTGCACCGTTTTCATTTCCGTTGCCTACCACGCGATAACTTTTGGTGCTATTGATGGTGTCGATAATATTCTGCTTCGAAATAATTGAAGGATCAAAGGTAAACTCGCCCTTGCTGTTGCCATACGAAACTTTCTTACCAGCGATGCCTTTCTTTCCCTCAAACTTTTTCTCAATAGACACAGCACAGTGGTCGCATGTCATTCCCTGGATATCCAGTGTTACCGTGGAGAGCTGGCTGTTATTTTTGTTTTCTTGCATAAAAGTATTTTTTCAAAAAAGAGGTCAGCACTAACTTTTCTTCTTCGGAACGCAACAGGCATGAGGGGCCAGGTCTTTTTTAATCCCGCTCTTGCTCGCTACCTCCTTTACCTCTGCCTTGTAACCCGCTCCTTTAATGGTGCGGATGATCTCCGCTTCGCTCACAGAGGCGGAGTCATACGTAATGCTCGCGGTATTTTCAGGGAATTTTACATCGGATTTCACAACACCTGATTTTTTAGACAAGGCGCTGGTGATGTGGTCTGCACAATCCTGGCATGTCATGCCGGTCACAATAAACTCGGCCACTTTCACCTTGGCCATTGCAAATGGCTTTTCTTGGTTTTGTGCGAAAGCTGTCTTGCAACCGCATCCACAAAACAACGTAGCGGACACGAGGAAAATGATAATTGATTTCATAATTGTTGTGATTTTAGTTTTCTATGATTTTTGTCTCCGTCACAGTATAACCTGTTGAGTTTACCGCTTCAACCAACTTGTCTTTGCTGGCTTTGCTTACGTCAAACTTTACAAGGCTTGTGCCATGCTCATAGGAAGTGGCGTGTTCTAGTACTCCGGGCACTCCATCCAACGCATGATTCACATGCTCGGAACAGCTTTGGCAAGTCATCCCCGAAATTTTAAATTCAACTTGCTGTATATTACTTTTTTCAACGATCACGACATTGGCGGCAGGGCTCTTCGGATAAAAAATGTGCGCGTAATGGGGAAATGATACCAGGAGCGCAGCAATGATTGTAATAATGCCAAGAAATCTTTTGCTTTGCCAGAAGGACGGTTTCTCGTCAGTCTCGCACTCACAATCTATTTCATCTTTTTTCCTTGGCTTTAACTTTTGATACCAGGCAAACCCGAATACGAGCGTGGTTGCCCCGATCAGGTAAGGCCTGTAGGGTTCAATCCAGGAGAATGTGGAAGCTATTCCTCCGATTCCTCCCAGCAACGCTAAGACAGGTGTAATGCAGCAAAGCGATGCAGCAACGGCAGCCACAACGCCAACCATCCAACCGTTTTGACTTTCAGTTTTCATATCGTTACAGGATTTTGGTTCATTAAATCAATTGTCTTGAAAAAAGGCTTAAGGATTTTCAGGTGCTCAGCGCGAAGCGAATAGAAAATGGTCTGGCCAACCTTCCTCGATTCAACAATGTTACCATCTTTCATCTTCCGCAAATGTTGTGAAACTGCTGGAACGCTCATGCCCAGGATGTCGCTCATGTCGCATGGGCAAAGTTCATTTTCCTCTTCGAGCAGGTAAAGGATTTTTAGTCTCACCTCGTTGCCTGCAAGGGCAAGGATATTGCCGAGTTGGGTAAAGGACTTGGCGTTGACGGAAACTTTCTCGCGGCATTGCTTAATCTGCACTTTGTCTGCAAAAACCCTGATACACGTATTTTTTTCCATAGCTGAATTGTTTTCTAACGAGGCAAAGGTATAAATGTTTCCTTATTTAAGCAAATACTTAAATATAAAACGATCAATTGTCAACAGCAAGACAGAAAATTCTAGCGGACGGACGGCTGTCTTGTGGTGATAGAGTCGGCATTAATATGTTCAACCTCTATGACCTTCAGCAAAAAACACCAGGCAAATGTGTTTAAAATTGTTATTTGAAAACATTTACCATTGACGAAAGCACCACCATGACAAATATCATGCTTTAACTAAATTAAAGTCATATTTGGGGAGCGGGCCAAATCCGAATTTCGGGAATCAAAAGAGAAATTGGGGTTTAGTTCAATATGAAGAAGCACATTGTAATTGCATTCGCATTTTTCTACGCCAGCTTCAACATAGGTGCGCACATTTACTTTCATTGTTGTTGTGATAGTCTTGAATCTATAAGCTTGTTCACTGATCCACAAACTGTTTAAGTCTGCCAGTCGGAACAAAGGACATTGAAAAACAAGGTCAGGTGGAAATGGGCGGAAATAAGAAAACATAGCTCAATATTGAAATTTGGGCACATGCACATGAGGAAGATTTCGACCGATGGAAAATACTTTCATTTACCCGAATGTGAAAAATGCCTGATTGCGTTTTCGAGGGTTTTGTTTGATCAAGAAATTGTAGTGGCCTTCAACTCTTCACCAACGGAAGAAAGAGAGGAGTATGTAACGGTTAAACAGCAACCAATTGTAAAGAAACATTTTTACAAATTTCTATTCGGTGATGTTGGAGAGGTAAGAGTTTTTGAAAACATTGATGGCAGCAGGCATTTCGTCAAACTCAAATTGCGACCTATGCAATTTGTAATGCTAAGTAATGTCTGATTTTTGAAAAAAATTACAAGTAACTGGGGAAATGACGAAGATCATTCCACTGTGTGACATTGGTCACTGACCTAATCCTGCAATCTATTTAACTATGCATACGTAGTCGCGGCTTCACAGGTCAATTAGCGGCAACTATCATAAATAGGGAATAGTGGTTAAAACGTTAAATAAAGGTAATATGAAAACCATAAAAATTGTGCTAGGCATAGCTTTGGCATCGGCCATCGCTTCTTGTAGTATGAATCAATCAGTACGTCCCGACTTGTCAAGCCAGATCACCGGTACTTATAAAGGCGCGCTGACTTCAAGTTTGTCTCAGACCTCTATCGCAGCAATCGCTGAGATCACCTCGGTCAATAATAACAACATTCAGGTTCACTGTTACGGTGCTGATCTGGATACCACATTGTCTCTCGGACTATATCCGGATGGGAATATGATGAGGGTATGTTTGACAGGTAATGATTTCGAGAATCAATACGGTCACAATATGTCCGCCAATAATCAAATGATGGGAAGCAGTAATCAAATGATGGAAAACATGAGCAATGGAACCTCATGGCAGCAACACATGAGTGCGGAACACAAGCCGGGTGACCCTCATTACGGATATTTTGATATGAATGCCAAGACATTCAGCTATACCTTTAATTTTATGAGCGCCCAAAAGAGTTATACGAGGCAATTTGCTGGCAAGCGGTAAATTGGGCATCTCTAGGGGACACAATTGTCCAGATGATGGGCAGTAAACTCAAACTTGACTTTATAACGGAAAACCAAACCGGACTCGGAATGCGCTATCGCTGGAAGGGGAAAATGATGGGATTTAAAAATGGACTTTACAGTCGAGAAGGTTTGGGAAACAATAGGTAGTCCCGATTTTGTTTTATCTATTCCTGGTATCGTATGCGGTCGTTGATTACAACTTCAAACGAAGGGACATGAGCAGAATTGTCGATCAGCTACGAAAAGACCGCACGAACTGTTTTACCGGTTTCCCTCCTCTCTGTTTGCCGATTGGTACTGTAGATGTCGGCATACTGTTAACCAATTTTTTTCCGAACCCAATTGCATGGTTTTTTCGTTTACCTTTGCACCGTGAAGATGATCCGCCTCCTGTTTACGTTATATATATTCTTCCTGTCGGTGTATCCGTGCAAAGACAAGGAAACCTGCCTTGATGAACAAAGAGCAGGTATCGCGTTCACAGAAAACGGTAATCACAATTACTCCAATGCAGAGCAAGATTTCTGCACTCCTTTTTGTATCTGTTCCTGTTGTGCAGCGCACATTCAGTTAAATCACCTTTCAGGATTTTCGTTTGCGTTGCAGGTGCATAATACCAGGCAGGCCACTCGTTACTTTGAAAGGTTCTCGCCTGGCAGTGAGACAGCTATCTGGCAACCGCCAAAACTTTAAGCTCTGATTTTTTTTTAGGCGTCTCCATGACGCATCTTTTCCAAGGCAAATAATTTGTCCTTGGCGAAATTTCTTTTCAGGCTTAAACATGAAAAATCACAAACAAAAAAAGACTCTGTCGAAGAATGGGAAAAATGTATTTACGAAGATTGCCCAATATTTATTGTGGACAGTCTTCGGCCTCTTGCTTCTTGTTTCTTTGATTTTGCAAGGCGTTCTGCCGTCTCTCAATCTAAATCATCATTGAAAATTATGTTAGATAAAATCATTCGTTATTCAATAAACAATAAGCTGATCATCGGACTTTTCACGATAGGGCTTATTGCGTGGGGAGGTTATTC
>CAZNCO010000166.1:0-8485 GCA_964571345.1 uncultured Ohtaekwangia sp. | reverse complement strand
GCTGAAGGCTGTAACATCATCATCCCTCCTCAGAAGATTGCCGAAATCAGAGAGAAGAAAAAGATTGTGATTGACGAGCACTCAGGTCGTATCCTTGCGGATGTGGACTTGGGTTCAATGGAAGAAGAACCAAAACCTAAAAAAGCAGCACCCGTTAAAAAAGCTAAAAAAGTTGCTTAATCATTCGTTGATGGTAAAACTTAAGAAAGCAGGCATTACCGCCTGTTTTTTTTTACTCACCATTTCTTTTGCATTTGGTACAGATAAGGTCTGGACCTTTAGCGAAGAGATGCACAAGGCTTATCTGTTGGTGATGAACCTTCAGCCGGATCTTGCACTGGCGCAGTTAAACAAAATCACAAATAAGTCAGAGGAGCTACACAAAATCTATGTGATGAGCTTGTGCGAAACAACGGACGTACTTATTACGGAGGATCAAAAGAAATTTGATCAGCTCGAAACCAACTTCAGACAACGTCTTGATTTCGTGGAAAACCTCCCTGATGGCCCGGAAAAACTTTTCCTGCTAGCTGAATTAAATCTTCAACGGGGTTTTAACCTGCTGAATATGGGCGAAGAATTCAATGCCGTCTTTGCCATCAAGCGTGCGTACAACAACACCTCAGAATGTCTCAAAAAGTACCCTGATTTCATCCCAATTAAAAAGACCAGCGGAGTAATTCAGGTGATGATAGGCTCGGTGCCAGATAAATACCATTGGTTTATGAGCCTGCTCGGAATGAAGGGCTCTGTAGTAACCGGGCAAAAGCAACTCTCTGATCTTCGAAACTCAAAGTCTTCCCTGAGCGTGGAAGCCACAATTCTTTATTTCACAATCAAAGGATTTATCAATCAACAGTTTCCTGAAGCAGCCAAAGGTCTAAATGATCTTTTGAAGGAACAACCTGACAACCGGCTGGTATTATTCCTGGGTGTGAATATGATGATCAAAGATTCACAAAGTGAAAAGGTGTTGGAGTGGATCGATCAATTAGATAAGCACAACCAGGGGCTGCAGATGTACTACATCGAATACTTGCGCGGTGAAGCATTGACTCACAAAGGGGAATATGCAAAAGCAATTGCTGCTTACCAGCGATTTCTGAAAGGCTATCGTAGTCAGAGCTTTAAAAAGGATGCAAACTTCAAGATGTCGCTGTGCTACTATTTACTAAACGATCCCGCGCAAGCGAAAATCTATTTTGATAAAGCTAAAGTTACCGGAAGGCAGCAGGCAGAGCCCGACAAATATGCTGCCCAACAGTTAGAGGAAAACAAATTTCCCAATGCTAAACTTTTAAAAATTCGTTTTGCTACAGATGGCGGTTACTATAAAGAAGCACAGGCCGAAATTCAGGCCATTCACCCCACTGAATTAAAAAGCCTGAAGGATCAAACCGAATTTCTCTATCGCAAGGCAAGGCTTGCTCATAAGATGGGCGAATTACCAATCGCTAAGTTATTCTATCAGCAATGCATCGACCTGAGTAAAGAAAATCCCTGGTATTTTGCTCCGAATTCTGCGTTGCAATTAGGTTACATCTATCGCGATCAGAAGGATATTCCTCAGGCAAAGAAATATTTTGAGTTGGCGCTAAACTATAAGCATCACGAGTATAAAAATTCGATTGACGGGAAGGCAAGATCAGCCCTTGATCAACTGAAGCCTGTGAAAAGCTAATTTCAGATCTTATTTAGCCAATACCTTATGGTCTACCACCTGAAGATTTTTTAGGTGAGAGATATCGTTGTAAGAGCGAGCAGTGTACATGCTTCCGGTATGTTCCAATAAATACAAACAAAGATTCGAGTGTTCGAACATATCCATACTTTTCAATGGATAATTCAATAACTGACAAAGTAATATTCTGATAGCTCTGCCATGCATGCATACCAGGATTGTCTTTTCATCAACAGCTTTATTCCATTTTTCAATTATGGGTTGCTGACGAGCGACCACATCTTCAGGGCTCTCGCCTCCTTCGATACGCTGCGCGGTATTGCCATGTTGCCACTGCTCAATCATCCAATGATAATACTGGTCTTCTTCAGGGGTAATTTTCTTGCCTTCATTATTTCCCCAGCTAATCTCATTTAATCCATCTAATGCTTCGTGCGGAATGCCGGAATTGATGAATCCCTGTGCCGTTTCATAAGTCCTCCTAAGTGTAGAGGTATAAACTTTGTCAAAATGCACATGCTTATAGGCCTCATAAAAAGCCTGCGCTTGTGCGCGACCGGTAGCATTTAAAGAAGAATCTACTCCGCTTCCCTGAACAATCCCCTGAAGATTGAAATCGGTTTGCCCGTGGCGGATAAGATATATTTTTTTGCTGCTCAATTTCAGTTAATTTGGGCGCAAAAATAGACAAATAGTTTAATCCTGCTAAAGCCCATATCCAAGCATGTCAATCTTTCGTTCTGCCATCCGAATTGATGAACTTAACAAGCTGTCAGCCAATAATATGGTAGCCAATCTTGGAATTGTTTTTACGGAAGTCGGTGAGGATTTTATTGAGGCAAAAATGCCGGTAGACCATCGAACCACACAGCCCTTTGGGTTGTTACATGGAGGTGCATCAGTAGCCTTGGCTGAGACATTAGGAAGCGTGGCAGCAATGTGTTGTCTGGATCAAGCAAACCAGTTTTGTGTGGGGCTTGAAATCAATGCAAACCATATTAAAAGCATGCGCGAAGGATTTGTAGTAGGTCGTGTGATGCCAATACACGTTGGCAAGAAAACCCATGTGTGGGAAATAAAAATAAGAGACGAAAAAGGATCCGTTGTGTGTGTAAGCCGCATTACGATGGCCATCCTCGACAAGAAATAATATGAACGAAATCAGCGAAATTGAGAAAGTAAAAAACGACAGAATCATTCGACTGATTATTCAATCTTCTTTAAACCAGGGAAAATCATTTGCCCTATGGCGCATGCCTGGAAGCAAACAGAAAAATCTGTGTATCGGCAACGGACCACTCACGTCAACGGAGGAGCTAACCATTGAGGAACTGGATGCAGGATTTGTCTTCTCTCCTTTCGATCCTTCTAAAAAGAAATATTTCCTGGCGGCTGAAAATATTTATCATTTTTCAGACGAGTCACCCGAAGTAAACTCTTCTTTTACCGGAATTGACCTGGAAAAAGAAAATCTAAACCTCGATGAGAAACCGCTGTCGTTTCATTTCAAGAAGAAAAATGATTTTATAAAAAGCGACTTTGAAGCATTTGTGACCAAGTGTATCGAGTCAATCGAAGCGGGTATAGCGGATAAAATTGTTCCGTCCTCTTTCCTCGATCAACCCTTGTCAGAAAACTTCGACCTGCTGAAGGCTTTCGATAATTTTTGTTCCAAATATCCAAATGCATTTGTTTCACTTACATCTTCGCCTGAAGTAGGCACTTGGCTGGGTGCTTCACCCGAACTGTTAGTGACGATGGATGCCAACGGAAAATTCAAAACGGTTGCGCTTGCAGGAACACAGTCATACCAGGAAGGAATGAATTTAAAACTTGTAGCGTGGACTCAAAAAGATATTGAAGAACAGGCGATGGTGAGCAGGTACATTATCAACTGCCTGAAGAAAGTGCGCGTGAGAGAATATGTAGAGCATGGACCTAGGACTGTCATCGCTGGGAACCTTCTTCATCTTAAAACTGACTACGAAGTAGACACCAAAGAGATCAACTTCCCGCAAATGGGCTCAGTCATGTTGAAGTTGTTGCATCCTACGTCTGCCGTGTGCGGAATGCCGCACGCTCCTGCATTTGAATTCCTGAAGGAGCATGAGGGCTATGATCGTGAAATGTATGCAGGATTCATTGGCCCAGTAAACATCCAGAACGAAACCAATCTTTTTGTGAACCTTCGCTGTATGCAATTGTTTAACCACAGTGTTCGAATCTATGCCGGTGCAGGCGTGATTGCAGACTCGGTACCACAAAAAGAAAAAGAAGAAGTGGACATGAAACTTCAGTCTATTCTAAAAAACATCAATTCCTGAACGTGCGCTACCAACCTATTTATGACATTGCCGAAGTGTGCGCTGCCAAAGGCATGCACGAAGTAGTTGCATGCCCAGGAAGCAGATGTGCACCTCTAACTTTAGCCTTTGCACAACACGAAAAAATAAATCTTAAGACTTTCAGTGATGAGCGCAGTGCAGCGTTTGTGGCGATGGGCATGGCGCAACAACTGCAACGTCCTGTAGCACTCTTGTGCACATCGGGTTCTGCTGCTTACAACTTTGCTCCAGCTATAGCGGAAGCTTTCTTCCAGGAAATTCCATTGATTGTTTTTACTGCAGATCGCCCCAAGGAATGGATTGACCAATGGGATGGCCAAACGATTCGTCAACAAAGTATCTACGGGCAGCATGTAAAAAAATCTTTCAATCTCCCAGAGGATTATTCTCATGAAGATGCTGTATGGTTCATTCACCGCACAATCAATGAGGCGATCAACTGCGCAAATGAATCCCCGAAAGGACCCGTTCATATCAATGCTCCGTTTCGCGAACCTTTATATCCGGCACCAGGAGAAAAAATTGGATACAGCACCTCGCTCAAAGTTATTAACACCCCATCCCCTTCGCTAGCTTTATCAGAAGCTGAGTTACAGGAAATAAAAAAGAAATTATCTTCCGCTACGAGGGTTTTGATTCTTGCCGGACAACAGGATTTTGACGATGAAACATACAAAGCAATAGAGAAATTCGTCAAACACTTCAACGTGCCATTGGTTGGAGATATTCTGTCCAATTTTCACGGATTGCAAAACACCATTCGCCATGCCGACTCTTTTCTTGCAGCATGCGGTGAAGATGTAAAGAAATCGCTGCAGCCTGAACTACTCATAACTTTTGGCAAGTCGATCATTTCAAAAAATACGAAACTACTATTACGAAAATATAAACCTCAAGAACACTGGCATATTCAAAGTCATGCCAATGCTCCTGACACTTTTAAAGCACTGACCAAAATCATCAGAAGCAATGTAGCATCGTTCTTCAAAGCGGTGTCTGCACTTGAAACAAAAGATGAATTTACTGACCAGAAAAGGGAAAACTTCCTTCGCGTGTGGAATGCGGAAGAAAACCGTTGTATCAGAGCAATGAAAAGCTTCAAAGAGGAATCAGAATTCACAGAGCTTTCAATTGTGAAAGAGTTTATCAATGCGCTTCCTATCCGATGCAACCTGCATTTAGCAAACAGTATGTCAGTGCGATACGCAAATTTTGTAGGCTTAGAAGCGGGTAAGAAAGGCATTCACGTGTACGCTAATCGAGGAGCCAGTGGAATTGACGGATGCACAAGCACCGCGGTAGGGCACGCTCTTTCATCTGATGTGCCCAATTTTCTGATTACAGGAGACATGGCGTTCTTTTATGATCGCAACGCCTTCTGGCACAATTATCCGATACCTAATCTGCATGTATTGCTATTGAACAATCATGGCGGAATAATATTCAATATCATAGACGGCCCTGGTAATACGAAAGAACTGGGAGAGTTTTTCGTCACACATCAGAAATTGATAGCTGCTAACCTGTGTCGCGATTTTGATTTCGAACACATCGCTCTTGACTCGGTTAAGAAAATTAAGAACAGCCTAAAAGACTTCTTGACTTTTAACGGCAAAACAAAAATACTGGAAGTAGAGAGCGAGCAGGAAGCAAACAAGAAAGCATTTGAAAATTTTAAGCACTTAATCAAAAATGGATATGGAACTTAAATACGACTGGAAACCAGTAAAGCAATACGAAGAAATTCTTTTTCATAAGTACAAGGGCATTGCGCGCATCAGCATCAACCGCCCGCGCGTGCACAATGCCTTTACGCCTCTCACGGTAAAGGAAATGATTGATGCCATGAATATCTGCCGCGAAGATAGCGAAGTCGGTGTTATCATTCTGACGGGGGAAGGTGGCAAGGCCTTTTGCAGCGGAGGCGATCAAAGTGTTCGCGGTCATGGCGGCTATGTTGGCACGGATACAGTGCCTCGTTTAAACGTACTCGATCTTCAAAAAATTATTCGCTCTATCTCCAAGCCGGTGATTGCCGCTGTGGCGGGATGGGCCATCGGTGGTGGTCATGTGCTTCACGTTGTATGCGACCTCACCATTGCTGCCGAGAACGCACGCTTTGGGCAAACAGGGCCGATGGTAGGAAGTTTTGATGGCGGCTTCGGAGCCTCGTACCTGGCACGAATTGTAGGTCAGAAAAAAGCCCGCGAGATATGGTATCTCTGCGATCAATACGATGCCAAGGAAGCATTAGAGATGGGATTGGTAAACAAGGTTGTGCCTCTTGAAAAATTGGAAGAAACGTATGTAGCTTGGGCCGAAAAAATTCTTAAGAAAAGTCCGTTGGCCATTCGTATGCTAAAATGTGCATTCAATGCCGAGCTGGACGGGCAAGCCGGCATCCAGGAGCTTGCTGGAAATGCAACGTTACTTTACTACTTAAGTGACGAAGCAAAAGAAGGTAAAAACGCATTCCTTGAAAAACGTGAACCTGATTTTTCTAAATTCCCTAAATTCCCATAGTAGGTAAACTGGCTCTACGGTCTTTACAAACCACAGAGCCGGTTTCGAACCCAAGATGAAATGACACCCTTTCTTAACCTCAACGGAAAGATTTTTTCCCTTTCAGAACTAGCAGAGGTTAATCCGGAAAATGGTGTCACCGCATTTGAAAAGTCTACGCTGGCATTCTGCCGGGAATGGTTAGGTGGTGAACATGAATTTTCACTTTATACAAGTGGTTCAACCGGAACACCTAAGAAAATAATTCTTAATCGATCTCAAATGGAAGCCAGTGCACGACTTACAATAGATGCCTTGCATTTGAAGTCAGAAACAAATTCACTCGTTTGCCTAGACACGCAATATATCGCTGGCAAGATGATGTTGGTAAGAAGTCTGATCAATAGTATGAACATCATTGCGGTAGAGCCCGAGGCGAATCCACTCAGTAAACTGAAAAACCGAATTGACTTTGCCGCATTTGTTCCCTATCAGGTTGAAAAGATTTTAAATGAATCAAAGTCAAAGTTGGACGAAATAGAATGCGCCATTGTGGGCGGAGCAGCTGTGTCTGCAGCCTTGCACGAAAAGATGAAGCACACGAGTTGCAAAATGTTTGCAACGTATGGAATGACAGAAACCATTTCACATATCGCATTACAAAAATTAAATGGCGAGGACGCAGCTGACGTTTTCAATGCACAACCGGGCATGCTTATCAATGTAGATAATCGTGGATGTCTGACAATCAAAGCTGATTACCTCGGTATCGATCCTGTTATTACAAATGACCTCGTAGAATTACTTTCACCCAGCACATTCAAATGGCTCGGTCGTTTTGATAACGTAATCAATACGGGCGGAGTAAAAGTCTCGCCCGAAAACGTGGAGAAGATCTTTGAAAAATTATTTCATAAGCATGGAATTAAGCACCGTTTTTTTGTGGGAAGTAAACCGAATCAAAAACTCGGCCAGCAAGTTATTCTTGTGATTGAGGCGACCACTTTGCCGGATAATCAACAGCAGGAACTTATAAAAGAAGCTTCACTACTGCTTGGAAAATACGAACTACCAAAGGCCATATTATTTGTATCACCATTCATAGAAACAGCAACAGGCAAAATCAATCGCTCTGCAACCCTTTCAAAGTTAAAATTCTAAACTTTCGGCAATAACCATTAACGATGCATTTTGAATCAGGGACTGAATAAACGATACCACAATATCAGGTTGATAAATTAAAAGTATCACTGTATGGTCAGCATACCTTGAAAGTAAACGATGGCTATGCAGGGTTTCAGAATTTTAAACTCATTGGAGAAAACAAAATCGACACACAGACCTTGCAAAGCGATGAGATTTCAAGTTCTACGCTGGGAGAAAGCAAGCCAAAACTGAATGCCAATGACAATATTCGGGTGGTAACACTTGGTGAATCCAAAGTTTTTATAAAAGGAAAGGCAGATATCGACCAATTTAGGTTGGGCGAAGTTTCCATCCGAAAGCAAGAATAAAATCAAAAAAGAATGGGTAGTTTTGCATGAAATACTTTATTAATCATGCAAATATCAAAACACAAAGTAGCGGGCATCCACTATACGCTCACAGACAATTCAGGCAACGTGCTTGACTCCAGCCAAGGACGCGAGCCTCTTGTATATATTCAAGGCATCGGCAACTTGATTCCAGGAATGGAAGAAGGACTGGAAGGAAGATCTGTTGGTGACAAATTTCAATTGACGATTAGCCCTGAGAAAGGATATGGCGTAAAAGATGAAAATCTGAAACAGCGCGTTCCGCGTTCTGCCTTTGGCGACCAGAAAGTGGAAAAAGGGATGCAGTTTCAAACCAACTCAGGCCATGTAGTAACAGTAACCGAAATTGGGTTGAATGAAATTACAGTGGATGGGAACCATCCGCTTGCTGGAGTTACTTTAAACTTCGATGTTGAAGTAAT
>CAZNCO010000165.1:0-8490 GCA_964571345.1 uncultured Ohtaekwangia sp. | reverse complement strand
CTCCTCGATGCTTATAAAGCTTTCAGTGATGAACACTTTCTTGAGATCGCAATCAAGGCAATGAACTTCCTTGAAAAAAATCTTATAATAAATGAAAAGGTGTTTCGTGCTTTTAAAATAAAGCATTCTTCAACCGAAGGGTTTCTGGAAGACTATGCTTTCTTAATCTGCGCTTACCACAACCTCTATCAGGCAACATTTGACGAAAGTTATCTAACCAAAGCCAGACATTGGATGCAATACTCCATCGACAATTTCTACGATTCACAAGAAAAGTATTTTCATTTCGCTTCCGCGAAGGCAGAAAAACTCATTGCGCAGAAGAAAGAAATTTTTGATAACGTGATTCCGTCTTCTAATTCCGTGATGGCACAAAATCTTTTTCACCTTGGCACTTTGCTCGATAACGAAGCATGGAAAGTGATGGCTTACGAAATGGTGAAGCCACTTTCACAACTCATTGCCAGCGAGCCGGTGTACATGTCTAACTGGGGAATTTTGCTGAGTGAAATGACATACGGCATTAATGAAGTAGTCATCTCCGGATCAGAAGCAAAAGCGAAAAGAAAAGAATTCAGTAAACACTTCGCGCCATTTGCAATGACTTTAGGGACAGAAACAAAAAGCGATTTGCCTTTATTAGAAGGACGAGATGCAAAAGATGGAAAAACGTTGATCTATGTTTGTAAAAATAAGACATGCCAATTACCAGTTGACAAAATAGACGAAGCCTTGCACCAACTATGATTTTTAAACTCTTCTTTAAACGATACCTGACTAAGTCTCCTTTATGAAAAACATTTCAATACTTATTCTTGTGGTGTTAGGATTAAGTTCTTGCCAGAAAGAAGTTGCACCACCCTCTGCCTTGATGCCTGTTCCCAGCGAAGCACAACTGGCATGGCATGAAATGGAGATGAATGCTTTCATACACTTCACCACCAACACCTTCACGGATAAAGAATGGGGCTATGGTGACGAGAACCCAAAAGTATTTAACCCAACAAGTTCGAATGCGAAACAATGGATCTCAACCCTGAAGCAAGCAGGTTTCAAAGGGGTGATTTTAACTTGTAAACATCACGATGGGTTTTGTCTATGGCCCAGCAAATTCACAGAACATTCTGTTAAAAATAGTCCTTGGCAAAATGGACAAGGTGATGTAGTAAAAGAAGTTTCCAATGCCTGCAAAGAAGCTGGACTAAAATTTGGCGTGTACCTATCACCATGGGACCGCAACCACGCGGCCTATGGTACACCTCTGTATGTTGACTATTACCGAAACCAACTAAAAGAATTATTTACATCATACGGTCCTGTTTTTGAAATGTGGTTTGATGGCGCTAACGGAGGGGACGGATATTATGGAGGCGCAAGAGAGAAACGCAAAATCAACGGAGCTACTTACTATGACTGGCCAAAGACCCTGGAACTCGTTCGCTCTCTTGAGCCTAATGTTATTTTCTTTAGCGATGCTGGGCCAGGCGTGCGATGGGTAGGCAATGAGCGAGGCGAAGCTGGTGAAACAAATTGGTGCACTATCTCCACCGATACCTTATACGCAGGCAAGGCTGGCGTGGAAAAACTATTAAATGAAGGTTCCGAATACGGAACCAGTTGGATTCCCGCAGAAACGGATGTGTCAATTCGCGCAGGGTGGTTTTATCACGCGAAAGAGGATACGATGGTAAAAAGCCCGGAAAAACTCTTTGATATATACCTCACATCAGTGGGAAGAGGCTCAACACTTCTGTTAAATGTTCCTCCTGATCGCAGAGGACTTATTCATGAAAACGATGTGAAGTCGCTGCAAGGTTTTCGTGCTTTGCTGGACCAGGAGTTCAAAACCAATCTCGCCCTTCAAGCAAGCATAACATCGGATGGCTATCGAGGCAAAAACGAAAAGTATTCCCCAAAAAATCTCATAGACTTCAACAAAGAAACGTTTTGGGCCACGGACGATAACAAGACTTCAGGAAGTTTTGAACTTGAATTGAAGCAGCCACAAACCATTAAATACATAGTCTTGCAAGAATACATACAGCTTGGCCAGCGTGTGAAAAAATTCGAGGTGAAGATTTTGAAAGATAATCAATGGCAATCGGTTGCTGCAGCTACTACTATTGGGTACAAGAGGATTTTAAAAATCACACCAACGGAAACAACAAAAATTCAAATCACTATTCTGGAATCAAAAGCCTGCCCAGTGATTTCAAATGTGGAAGTATATTAATAGTCAAAACATTCAGCCTTTGCAATTTCACTTTTGGGGTCAGCCTGAGTATGTCGCAAGGCGGCCGCACACAATGATTGAGTAATTAGTAAGGAATCAAAACCTTCCGGATCATTTTTTACTTCGCGGGTATGTAAGTCAATGGCCAGCGCACAATATTCGAGTGCCGTTGAATATTCCCCTTTAAAGAAATAACAATTGGTAAGCCCGAGATCGCCTTCCACCATCTGGCGGCAGTCAACCTGTGCGAAAGATCTCTCGTGTGCTCTTTTAAAATAAACAATGGCATCATCAAACTCACCGCTTAATAAATGCGAAACGGCTTTATTAAAATTTTTGTCAGGAGTATTTATCGTAACAAGGGCTATTTCTTTTTGACCAAATACTTGATAAACATTTACAACCAGTAACGCCATAAAAATCATTACAGCGAAAGGGAAGACAGCTTTTCCAGCGCACTTTGTTAATGGTATTTTCATAGTGGACACTTTATGTTTATCAATACTCAATACTACGTTTGAAACGATTATTAAGAAACGGGAAAAAACCCCTTATGTTCAGTATTTTCCCCAACCAATTTGGGGGAATTCCCGTGTAAAAATTTTAAGTCACAGATGTACTGACAGTTGGCATCATTAGATGTTTTCTAACTAAAATCGATTTAACAATTTCTTAAACCAAAAATTCTTGTCTCAATGAAGTCGCGAACGATTGCGTTACGTTGCTGGCGGAGTGAACCAGCACTAGTGATTGCACACTAATTAAGAACCAAAAGGAATAAAGTTTCAGAAAGTAACAAACCACCAGTAAATAACGCAGGTCGACATCATAAACCGTAATATTTAATTCTGATTGGCTTCGTAGATAAAAAATAGCACTTTTTATTTTTTCGCAAAATCATCAAAAACATTGCATGTATTTTGTAATCACGCCCTATGGAAAAGTTAACGCGCAGAACGCGTCTACCTTTGTGCTAAAATAGTTGGTGATGAAAAAGGTGGTGCGCGATTTGATAATTGGCAAGAATAATTATATCGAATCGCAGGATGAGTATAGAAAAGTTCTTCTTTCTGGGCAATACGCGCTGATCTCGATGGGCGTTATACTCATCTATAAATATATAGAGTATCCCAACATCCATTTTGAAACCTTAGTTCCTTTTGCGAGTGCCTTCCTGCTAGCTCTCGGTTCAATTGTGCTGCATCGGTTTCAATGGCATTGTGTGGCCAATTATATACTCTTCTCAACCATTAATCTTTTACTTTTCGTAATTGCCAGCAGCGAAAGTATAAGCACCGGGGCCATTGCATTTTTTATACCCCTCGCCATGGGCGCATTTGCTGTCTTCAACTACTCGCATCGAAAGGCAGCACTCGGCTTTTGCATCTTCAGTTTCGTGCTCCTATGCCTGACGTTGACACAAAAAATATCACTATTGCCATACCGAACCTACACTCCTGCTTATATTGACTTCAATCACTTACTAAACTTTTCGATTGCGTTTGCCGTCTCCGTTATGACCATTTACCTGCTAATCAGTGTAAATCACTACAATGCACAGCAGCTTGTTACCACAAACAAACAACTCACTAAACTTAATGAAGAGCTGGATCGCTTTGTTTACAGCACCTCCCATGATTTACGTGCACCACTCCTTTCCATCAAAGGGTTGTTGAAGCTCTCCGAAAAAGCATCTGCCAACGAGCAAGCGGGTTACTTGCGCCTAATGCTAAAACGGGCCGAAAATCTTGAAAAATTTATTAGAGAAATTACGGACTACTCACGCAATAGCCGCCTTGAGATTGTACGCAAAAATGTAAATGTATTTGAACTCGCTGAAGAAATCTGGGAGTCACTGCGGTATGGAGATGCAGCGCTTGGTATTGCGTTCAAAAACGATTTACCCAAAGACTTGATAGTGGTTAATGACGAACGAAGAATAAAAGTGGTGCTAAGTAACCTGATCAGTAATGCCGTGTTCTATCATGATCCACGCAAAGAGCACAGGTACATCCGATTACATCATCAACTGACAGATAGCTCCTTTTCGCTGCACATTGAAGACAACGGGCAAGGTATAGCACCGGAGCTGCAGGCAAGGGTATTCGATATGTTCTTCCGGGGAAATGAATCATCTCAGGGGTCGGGCCTTGGACTCTATATTGTTCAGGAAACGCTTACTAAACTTTCTGGCAACATTCGCCTTCAATCCATACCCCAAGAAGGAAGTACTTTTTCCATTACACTTCCCATAAACGGATAACAACGCGAACTCATTTATTAAATTGAAATGTAAACGTGGTTCCGTGATTTATTTCTGACTCTACATAAATAGATCCACCTAGTTTATCAATCACCCTCTTTACGGTAGCCAGGCCAATTCCTGTACCTAAATTATTAAAGCGATCTTTATTGCCTAATGTTTGAAAAGGTTGAAATATCTTATCGAAGTGTGTTCTTTCTATTCCCGGCCCATTATCCTTAACGCTAAAATGATAGGTATCTCCCTTAACAAAGCCACAAACTTCAATTTTTACTTTGGGCTTATCACTGTATTTAATCGCATTGCTGATGAGATTTGTAAGTATCTGTTTCAATGCAACTTCGTTTGCCTCTATTGATTTTGAATCAAACCGATAGCTGATATCAAATTCGTGTTTAGAATTCAACAATTCATTCAACTCTTTGGCCATCTCCTCCAAATCAATTTCCTTCCTGATCTGCACATTGGCATTGAGCTCCATATAATGTGTAATAATACCGTCAATCAGATTCTTTAGTCGGGCAGATGAGTTGGAAATGTGGTTCAAAATCTGTTCACCCTGGTCGTTGATTTTTCCTTTTTGATCATTCTTTAACAGCGCAGTAAGAGCAATAATATTATTCAAAGGTGATTTGATATCGTGGGAAAGTACGTAAGCAAATTTTTCCAGCTCTTCGTTTCTGGCCTGAATCTCGTTCTGGCTTGCTTCTAATCGCTTGTTTATTCTCTTGAACTCAAAAAGTTTTACTACCTGATTTGATAGTGCCCGAAGTGCCTGAAGTTGAGGTTCCGTCAACTCCCTTGGCTTGCTATCTATTACACATAAGGTTCCCAGCGAAAATCCTTCCGGATTCACAAGCGGAACCCCCGCGTAAAAAACCACATTCGGATGTCCCGTTACCAATGGATTATCTGCAAAGCGCAGATCTTCCCGTGAGTTCTTCACTTCAAATATTGCTTCGGGGGTGTTGATGGCGTGAGCACAGAACGCATAGTCGCGCGAAGTTTCAGAAATGTCTAAACCATGATGTGATTTGAACCATTGTCGGTTAGAATCAATAAGAGTAATAAGCGAAATTGGCGTTTGGCAAATTTCTGAAGCAATCTTGGTGATATCTTCAAAGTCTTGCTCGGGGAGCGTATCCAGAATAGAATAATTCTGCAGCGCCTCTAGGCGTTCTGACTCGTTATCGGGTATTGGGGCAGTTTGCATACGCTTAAAAATAGTAAACGGCATTTTATTTTCAGGGCATAATTATTTGATCGTCCATAAAAAGCGGCATTTAGCCTTCTTTGCGTCAAAAAATAATGATGTAAGATATTTGACTACAGACGGCTGCAATCGTTGCAACGCTCAAAAATGATTTTAAAACGCCTTATTCATGGATGATGGTTTCGGATCGCATGTTTTCTATCTAGCTAGAATACAAGAAATCTTACATCAGAAAGAATAAGACAAAGGTCCCCGCTTCCACTCTTCCGCGCTGCCCTACTTTTGTATCGTAATCACAAGCAAAAAACAAAAAAATGAAAACAATAAGAGTAGTATTAGTAGGATTGGTAATGATCATGGGCTCGGTAGCCTTCGCTCAAGAACAGCGTCCTATGCACGAAGTATATTCCATGATGGTGTTTAACTTCGTTAAGTATGTTCAATGGCCAACAAATGATAACAGCAAAGAATTCGTTATCGGAGTGGTGGGAAACAATGACATTTACAACACATTGAATACGTGGTATGCCGGTAAACTAAAAGGCAACAAAACGTATGTAATTAAGAAGTTTGCCAATGCATCTGAAATTACAGATTGCCAGGTTTTATTTATTGATCGCAGCAAGAGCGGTGAGTTTGATGCAGTAAATGCAAAAGTAAAAGGTAAAGGAACTTTGGTTGTAACTGATCGTAACGGGTTAGGCGCAAAAGGAAGTTGCATTAACTTCAAAACAGTAGACGAAAAACTTCGCTTTGAATTGAACCAGCAGGCAATTGAAGCTTCTAACTTAAAAGTTAGCGGATCGTTGACCAGCATGGCAATTCTTATCTAAAAAAATAGTTTGTGTTTATTCGGAACCCTGGCGTATGCTGGGGTTCTTTTTTTGTTTATGTGCAACGGCATAATATTTCATTTATCGTTTGCAGAAAATGTAACAAGAGCGCTGTCCATCATCACACCACTGGCAATTTCCAAGGAGCTCTGTAAGCGGGAGTGATCAATGCGTTCGCAGCTTCATTGCTTCCAAAATTCTTGGTTGTTTCATTCCAGACCAAACGTGACTGGGTGCGTACAGCAATGTTGGCCATGTGCGCATAAAGAGCTACAAGTCTTCCATTTTCAATTGTGCATGCCGGGTCTTTTCTTGTCTTCACACAATCAATAAAGTTTTTTACATGATCAAAATGCGAATCGTTACCGTGTCTTTTTGGAATTGCCGGCACTTTATAGCCGTCTTTACCTTGCTCCGGAAACAATTCATACCCTTCGCGATCGATAACCAGCGTGGCATCGTTGCAGGAAAAAGCCAACCCATAGTTTCTTCCATACGGACCAGTCTCTAGCCCGGCATTGTGTTCCCATGTGATCAAATAGTCTTTCATCTGATAGGTGACCGTTTGCGTATCAAATGTTTCATGAGCGCGATTTGCGTACGCAAAATTTCCACCCGATGCGCTAACCGAAAGCGGAGCGCTGGTGATATCTTTTGGCCACAGCGCCATGTCAAGCAAGTGCACACCCCAGTCACTCATTAATCCACCCCCATAATCCCAAAACATTCGCCATGATCCATGGAAGCGAGCTTTGTTAAAAGTTCTTTTCGGTGCGGGACCCAACCACATGTCAAAATCTACTCCCGGTGGTACGGGTTCGTCTGCAACGACATCTGCACCCACACCATAATTAAAATTCGCCCAGATGTTTACCTTACGAAGTTGTCCAAATTTTCCCGCGCGAATCATGTCCATCGCTTCCTTCCAATGTTCCCCACTTCGTTGTTGTTGGCCTACCTGCACTACACGATTATATTTGCGAGCCGCCTTCACCATCACTTCGCATTCGGCAATAGAGTTTGCCAACGGCTTTTCTACATACACATCTTTGCCAACTTCACAGGCATGAACCATGGGCAAGCAATGCCAATGATCGGGCGTACCCACGATGACGACATTGATTGTTTTATCATCTAAAAGTTTTCGATAGTCTTTATACAGCTTAGGATTTTTTCCCGTAAGCTTTTGAACATCGGCAGCACGCGCATTCAAAATATTTTCATCTACATCGCATAGGGCAGCGCACTCCACTCCTTCTACTCTCAGAAAGTCCTGCAGGTTATAAAAGCCCATGCCTTTGCAACCGAGCAAAGCAACGGTAAGTTTTTCATTTGCCGATACCTTTGCTTGCGAGGAAAAAGATGCAAGAGAAGCAGCCGCTACCAATGATCCTGTCTTTTGAATAAAGTTTCGTCTTGAGTGATCCATGTTAGAATGTTTTTTCGGTGTTGAAAATTATTTTCCAAGTGCTTGTTTATAGCTGACCAATTGAATTCCCTTTCGCACAATGGCCTCTTTTACTTTTTCACTGGTAAAGATGGTAGTCACATCCTGGCGCTCGCTGGCCACGGTTTCATAACCGATGTGAGAGATGGCGCGAAGTTCATCATTGTCGAGGCCGGGATGTTCCACAAAAACATACGTCTTCCCATCTTCGAGTTTATCAAGCATTTCAATGAATGCATTTACCCGCTCTGCTGTTGTTTTATTTTTGAAATCAAATCCGGTGTAGGCAATAGAATACGTCTGACCACGATCTGCGTCTACCATCGGCAAGTTGTATTCCTTGGCAAGTTTTGCAGCAAGTACTCTTACCTCAGGAGTGAAACCGGTGCTGCCCATGTGGCCGGTGACATGACTTACGTGTGGAATGTATTTTTTAATCATTTCAATTTGCGCGCGCATTTCCTTCTCCACATCCTCAAGCTTCCAGGCATTCTCTTGCAC